>JAWLEH010000200.1:0-4249 GCA_041686215.1 Balneolaceae bacterium
GAAAAAGAGGGCAAGACTATTTGAAAGCTGACAGATTTCGATGATTTGTGAACCTTGTAAAGCGCTCCCCTTCCATGTTCCGTGTATTTGCGGCATAGGAGCTTGTCCGGCCTCCGACGGAAAGGGGCCGGGGCATGGGTCAAAACCAATCTGCCATCTCGGCGCAGACCAACGAAATGAGAGTGAAGGTGGACGGAGTCAATGGACCTCCCTGTTATGGGAATAGATTGATTGAGTTTCCCTCCCTACATCCATTCATTACACACTAAACTTTTTACTTGTCTCCACGTTCATCTATCTTTTCCCCTCAACATAACCCGCACTCTATCGACGCTCATCCATGCAGGAACTTACAGGCACAATCATTGATCCGCTTAATCGCCGCTCATTTCCGGGTAAAATTACCCTTCATAATGGCATTATTCATTCCCTTCAGGAACTACCTGAAGGCGAAGCAGCCGATCATATCATCGCGCCCGGCTTTGTGGATTCCCATATCCATATCGAAAGTTCCATGCTGGTTCCGTCGGAATTTGCCCGGCTGGCGGTGAGACACGGTACGGTAGCCACAGTGTCCGATCCGCACGAAATTGCCAATGTCTGCGGGATGGAAGGCGTGAACTACATGATCGAAAACGGCAACAGGGTGCCGCTTAAATTCTATTTTGGAGCCCCTTCCTGCGTCCCGGCCACCCCCTTTGAAACCGCCGGTGCCGAGCTCACAGCCAAAGATATTGATGAACTGCTTGGCAGAGATGAGATTCTATACCTTGCCGAGATGATGAACTGGCCGGGTGTTTTGAACAGTGATCCTGACGTCCTGAAAAAGATCCGGCATGCCCAAAAACACAATAAACCGGTAGACGGCCACGCCCCCGGACTGAAAGGGAACGATGCAAAAACCTACGCCGCCGCGGGGATCTCAACCGATCACGAATGCTTCACCCTCGATGAAGCGCGCGATAAAATTGCGGCCGGCATGTGGATCGCCATCCGTGAGGGAAGCGCCGCAAAGAATTTCGATGCCCTCCACCCTCTTCTCGCTGAATCCCCTGAGCGGGTGATGCTCTGCTCGGATGACAAACACCCCGACGACCTGATCCGGGGCCATATCAATGAAATATGTGCACGGTCCCTGGCGCTTGGATATGACCTGTATGATGTTCTCCGGGCTGCATCGGTTCATGCCGTGCAGCACTATGGACTTAATGTAGGACTGCTGCAGGAGGGTGACCCGGCAGATTTTGTGATCATCGACAACCTTGAATCTATGACAGTTTCCCAAACCTGGATCGCGGGTACCTGTGTATATCAAAATAACCAGGTTCTGTTTGATACGTTTGATGCATCTGTCATCAACAATTTTACAAGCTATTCAGTCACACCCGCCCACCTTAAAAAGCATCTAGCTACAGACCGGCAGCAAATCCATGTTCCGGTAATTGTTGCACAAGACGGGGAGCTGATCACTGAAAAATCAATGGAAAACCTGGAAATTACAGACGGAGAAATTCTGCCTGATCCGGATCAGGATATTCTAAAAGTGGTGGTGGTAAACCGCTACCAGAAAACGCCTCCGGCAGTTGGATTTATCAAGAACTTTGGCATCAAAAACGGGGCCATTGCCTCCTCCGTTGCACACGACTCGCATAATATCATTGCCGTGGGATCATCGGACGAACACCTTGCTGCTTCTGTCAATGCCATTATGGAAGCCAAAGGCGGTATTGCAGTATCGGATAAAAATGGCCCTGAGGTTCTGCCACTTCCTGTTGCCGGCCTGATGACTACTGAAAACGGCAAATCTACGGGACGGGCCTACGAGCGTCTTACCCAGAAAGCGATCTCACTTGGCAGCTCATTGAACTCACCATTTATGACTATATCCTTCATGGCCTTACTCGTCATCCCCAAACTAAAAATGAGTGACAAAGGATTATTTGACGCAGAAACGTTTAAGTTTGTATCACAACCAGCAGAGAACGGCGAATAATGAATATCGAATAATTAACACCGAATATTGAACGACCCTCCAACTTCAACATTCATCATTCGTTATTCATTATTCAGCGTTCATCATTCAACGTTCGTAATTCAGCTGTTTTTGTTACTTTCCTGTGATGAACGGTGTCATGGATTCATTGATCTTTTCAGAAAATAGAAAATAAATCCTCCTGTTATGGCATACGAAAAGGAATCGATACTGGTTGTAGAAGACAATTCCGACCTGGTAAACTTACTTGAAATCAATTTGAAGGATGAGGGATATACCGTTCATGTTGCAATGGATGGAGAAGAAGCTGTGGAAAAGTTTCGGTCAGAAGATCCTGAATTGATTTTACTGGATGTAATGCTGCCAAAAATGGATGGATTTGATGTTTGCAAAACCATTCGCTCCGAAAACCGGCGGGTACCCATCCTGATGCTCACAGCAAAATCAGAAGAAGTAGATAAAGTACTTGGGCTTGAGATCGGTGCCGATGACTATATGACCAAACCGTTTAGCATCCGGGAGCTCCTGGCTCGTGTTAAGGCTATTTTGCGCAGATCACGTACCTCTAACGCCCCTGATGAACAGCGAAAAACAATGGCCTACAAGTCTTTGACCCTCAATCCCGAAAAGCGCAAAGTTACGCTCGATGATAAACCTATTGAGTTAACAAGTAAAGAATATGATCTGCTAATGCTCTTTTTCTCAAATCCCGGTAAAGCCTACAGCCGCGAAGAGTTGCTTAATACAGTTTGGGGATACAGTTACGAGGGCTACAGCCATACGGTAAACTCTCATATTAACCGGCTCCGAAGTAAAATAGAGAATGACCCCTCCGAACCCGATTACATCAAAACGGTTTGGGGTGTTGGTTATCGATTTGCAGATTTTGAAAATGAAACCACTCATGCGTAGCTTTTATCTGAAAATTGCCGTCATCTTTTCGGGCACCCTGGTTGTTTTTGGACTGCTGGTTGCCTATATCACCCTCCATGCTTCATCCCGTGTTGCGCAGGAATCTCTTCAAAAAACCAATCATGAACTTGCATCGGCCCTCGTAAAAGAGTTCGAACCGATCCTCACGGATGAATTTGACGAGGAAAAAATTCGGGCTAAGCTTGCCGAGCTGAAGGGAACAAACCCGCAGTTCGACTTTTATCTGCTTAATAACAATGGTGCCATTAAAAGTGTGGTTCCTGCTTCCGGAAACCAGGATGTTGATCACCAGCCGGTTGTAGACACTGAACCGCTTCAAAAGTTTATTAATGGTGACCCTCTCCCGATTCTGGCCTCCGACCCGCTCAACCCGGAAGAAAAGAAACCTTTCAGCGCTGCTTATATCAGTATGATGGGTTCACAGGATTGCTACCTGTATGTAGTTTTGGAGGGAGCTCAGTTTACGGAGACCTTTGCCATGCTCTCCAACAGCTACATTAGCAGGGGTTCTCTCTACGTAATCGGCACCATATTATTAATTACACTTATTGTCGGGCTCTTCTTCTTTCGTCAGCTTACTCAGCGGCTTGATACGATTAAATCCACTGTAGCGGATTTTGAACGGGGTGAACTGACCAGCCGGATTCCGGTGAAGGGCAACGACGAGCTGAGTGACCTGTCAAAATGCTTTAACAGCATGGCAGACAATCTGTACCAAAGTATGATGGAGATCCGTAAATCGGATAAACTTCGCCGTGAACTTGTGGCAAACGTGTCTCACGATTTACGCAGTCCGCTGGCGTCCATCCAGGGCTACCTTGAAACAATCCAGTTGAAGGGAAACGATCTCACAAAAGAGCAGTTCCGGCAATACATCACCACCGCTCTCGATAACACGAAGCGCCTGAACAACCTCATCGGCGACCTTTTTGATCTCTCAAAACTGGATGCAGAAAACGTTCAGCCGGTCCTTGAAGATGTTTCCGTAGCGGAACTTGTTCAGGACATTGTGCTACAGTTTAAACCGATTGCAGAAAAAAAGCAGGTAAAATTAAACGCCGGCTTTCCCGATCAGCCCAACACCTACATCAAGGCAGATATTGGCCTGCTGAACCGTGCCATATCAAACCTGATAAACAATGCTATTGAACACACACCGGAAGGAGGGGTGGTATCGCTGACATTTACAAACGACGGTAAAAATGTACGCCTTGAAGTATGCGACAGCGGTGAGGGAATTGCAGAAACCGATTTACCTCATATTTTCGATCGATTCTACCAGGCTGATAAAAGCCGGTCAAACGGGTCGAATGCCGGGCTTGG
>JAWLEH010000064.1:0-11841 GCA_041686215.1 Balneolaceae bacterium
CAGGGAGACTTCCGAAGTCTGCGTGCTTGTTGTAAAAGTGAGAATTATAAAAGAGACTGAGCATTCATACAGCCAGAAAAGACTTCGGAAGTCTTTGAGCGTCTGATACTTTATCATTGACACGACACTAAATTATTTAATCTTATGCTACTAATTTTCAGAACGTATGACTTTTCGGAGTAGACTCATAATTCCATTATTAAATATGCTGAATCGCATTGTAGAAACCTGTTTATACGCAAAAAACCTGCACGAGATAAAACCGTTTTATAGCAAAATTCTTGGTTTAAAGAGCGTAATGGAGGAGCCTGGCCGTCATATATTTTTCAAATGCGGTGATGGCATGCTCCTGATTTTTAACCCGGAACGAACCTCGTCCGAACAATCTGAAGTCAACGGGAACCCGGTTCCCCTGCACGGTACTAAGGGTGCAGGACACGTTGCATTTTCCGTAGATGAAAATGAGTTTGAAACAGTTAAAAACAATCTCCTGGAAGCAGGTGTTCAGATTGAATCAGAAATTGAGTGGCCAAACAACAGCCGCTCTTTTTATTTTCGTGATCCTGCATATAACAGCCTGGAAATTGTAACCGGTGGCCTGTGGAATTTTGGCTGAGATTGGATAACAGAACACGTACTTTAGTTCCTAAATATTTTAAACCCAAGATTTACCGATGGACACGAACGAGATAAATGACGCCTATGGTATTGTAACAGGCAAAGTTGAGGATTGGATAACCACTTTTTTCGAAATGCTTCCCAACCTGGTGGTAGCACTTCTTGTACTTATTTTCTTTTATGCTATTGGAAAATTTGCCCAGAAAGGCGTATCCAAACTGCTGGGTAAAGCTACGACAAATAAAACAATTACCAATCTGCTGGAGACGATTATCAGCATCTCCATCATTGGAATTGGAATATTTATTGCTTTGAGTGTTCTTCGGCTTGATGGTGCGGTAACATCACTCCTTGCCGGTGCCGGTATTATTGGTTTAGCCCTCGGTTTTGCATTTCAGGACATTGCTTCCAACTTTATATCCGGTGTGATTTTGTCTATACGCCATCCGTTTGGAATTGGAGATATTATCCAAACAAACGACTACTACGGAACCGTAACCACGCTAAATCTCCGGAATACCGTTATTCGTACAGTTACAGGCCAGATCGTGTATATTCCAAACAAAAAGGTTTTTGAAAATCCACTGGAGAATTTCACAAGTACAGGGCTCAGAAGAATTGATCTATCCTGTGGAATCTCCTATGGTGATGATCTTGAAAAAGTAAAACGTGTTGCTACAGACGCTGTAGATGTAGTTGAGAGTGTGCTTTCCGACAGAGGAATCGAATTTTATTACGATGAGTTTGGGAACAGTTCCATAAATTTTAAGATCCGCTTCTGGGTAGCATTTGCAACCAATCCCGATTTCTGGAAGGTTCGAAGTGAAGCAATCATTGCCATCAGCAAAGCTTTTGATGAAAATGACATTATGATTCCATTCCCAATTCGCACACTCGATTTCGGTATTCGGGGGGGTGAGAAACTGGATTCGATGCTACTGAGTGCTAACGCCAGATCATCCTCTGCCGGCTGATTATTCCGGCAGGCGATCCGTAAGGCTGGCGAGAGGTTCACTGTACGATTCATCAAATATTTCAAACGGAACCTGGTTGGTGGTAAGCTCTTTCACATGACTGTCTTCAATTACCTGTTGATAGGTTTCGTAACAATCCAGTGCGTTATGAAACGCCTTCATATCTTCCGTGCTGCATTCCTCTATATATGCAATCTCTTCATCTGTGGATGCCGAGAGCATAAATTTTCCTTTCGTGTATGTGTCTCCCATTCGTGTAAATAATGCCAGTCTTGCAGGGTGATAACCTCCTTTCTGCTTCATTCGGCAAAACAGGTTTTTCACCACCGCGTGACACACCAGGTGATCGTGAAATCCGCTGACGCCATGAACCGCATAAGTAACAATTACATCAGGCTCAATCTTTTTGATTTCCTCTTCAATTGAATCTTCGATCTTTCGGGGCTCCATATGTTTAAGCTCGCTATCCGGTAAGTTTAGTACTGTCATACCGCTCAAACCAAGTGTTTTCTCCACACACAACATTTCCTCGTAGCGTATTTGGCCCATTTCTTCCTTACTAATCCCCAGCCGGTGCCGCTGTTTGGTTGCCTCACCACGCGTGAGCGTTAGAAGATAAACCTCATGACCTTGCCCAAGCTGGGCACTGATTGCTGGTGCAGGTCCAAATGATTCATCATCGGGGTGAGGAAAAATGTACAGAATTTTTTTGCCCATGTAGCTATTCGTTTAAATAATAATTGTTTGGTTTGTACGACAGGAATAAAACGCAGGTACCGGCTCCCGGGGTTACGGATCGCAGGACTAAATCATATATGATCCACCGTTTATGTGAAAGGTCTGCCCGGTGGCATGCCTAACCCGTCCCTTGGCAAGAAAAACAACGAGCTCAGCTACCTCATCCGGCTGCGTGATTTCATCAAACACCGAATCACGTGTTATATGTTCCTTTCCAAGAAGCTCCACCGCGTCTTTTGCCATATCGGTCTCGATGAAACCGGGGGCAATAGAATATGCAACCACGCCTTTATTGCTGTACCCCCGGGCAATACTTTTTGTAAGTCCAACCAGGCCCGCTTTTGAAGCTGCATAAGCCGAATATTCCTGAGTATCACCCCGGTAAGAAGCTCTCGAGGCGATATTTATGATAATCCCTTCAGTATTATTTTGAACATGCATTTGAATAAACCACTTGCACAAAAGAGCCGCAGACGTCAGATTCACATGTTGTGTTCTGTTCCAAACATCCAGCCAGTGATCATCATCCGCCTCAAATCCCGCATCTGTAAAGATTCCAGCGTTATTGATAAGTACATCTGGACTGCTTTTTAAAAGCTCCGGCTTTAGTAATGATTCCAGTTTTTCAGGAAACGCAAGGTCTGCATAAACTCCACTAAACCGATCTGAATCATTGAGTGATTTTGGAAATTCGCTTTTCCTTGCCGTACCTGTAACTTCCCACTTTTTTGCTATAGAGGCCTTTGCTATGGAAAGCCCGATGCCACGCGAGCAGCCTGTTAAAAATACTCTTTTTGTACCGTCCATTCGTATAACTATTTAGTTTATTATTGCGCCAATGTACTGAGCCGTCAGTCATTTCCCAAGTAACCAGGCTGATTTTCCCCGCCGAGCCCGGGCTGAGAATTTTGATGAGAACGTTCTTTTACGTCCTCATCTGCACACTGATCTTGAAGGTTGTCAGGTTGATGTCCCACCAGATTTATGTTTTCTTAGATTCAGATCCAATCTCTTTATTGAAAGTACGGAATCTCTTTAACTCTTAGTTGTATCTGTTGGATGATTACCAATAATTTAGAGTGTATTATAATAATGGTACTGAAACTTGTTTAAATAAATGAATTATGGATCTAACGGAACAGGCGCAACAAATCTTTACGGATACTCTATCGCATGTAAACCCTGCCCATTTAATCAAAGAGACGCTGACGTGGAGCCCGGATACCGGGAACCTATCAGTAAAAGGTCAAACCTTTAAATTAAAAGAAAAACAGCCTGTATACCTGATCGGTTCCGGTAAAGCTTGCGTCTCTATGGCGCTCGCTGTTGAGCAAGTGATGGGAAATCGAATAAGCGACGGCATCGTTATTGCACCTGATCCCTACAAGGGTTCATCCATAACACAGGTGTTCAAAGGATCACACCCGCTGCCTGATAAGGAAAGCCTGTCTTCATCCTATGAAATGCTGACATTTCTGAAAAAACTGCCTGATGATGCCTTCGTATTCAACCTTGTATCCGGCGGTACATCTTCACTTTTCTGCTTACCTGCCGATGACCTTGAAATTGAGGAACTTCGTGAAATATACGCACTGCTCATCGAATCTGGTGCTACTATTCATGAAATTAACACCGTCAGAAAAGTTTTTTCTGCTGTTAAAGGCGGTCAGCTACTCAGTTACCTCGAGGGTAAACAACTGGTTGACCTGATGATCAGTGATATTACCGACGATGATATAGAAATGATTGGAAGCGGCCCTTCCGTAGCTCAGTCAATATCGGCATCCGATGCATTTAAGATTTTGAAGCAGTATCACCTTTACAACCGTATTCCCCATGCGGCACGTAGGTTCCTGGCATTGGAGATGAACCGGGAATCTCGCAACGATCAGTACCGAACTACTCGTGATATTGACCATCACGACTCTTTTATTATCGGATCCGCTTTGATGATGGCACAAAAAGCTGAAGAATTTGCTTCGAAAGCCGGGTTCAAAACAAACCTCCGCGACAAACCCGTTACCGGTCCCGTTGAACAGGTAAAAAGTGATTGGTTAGACATTATCAACAATACGATTAACACTTCTGATGAACCCTCAGCAATTATTTGGTTTGGGGAACCTACGGTAAACGTAACAGGTGGCGGACTCGGCGGCAGAAACCAGGAACTTGCCCTGCAAATGGCTATGGCACTGGACGGCATGGACAAAAAAGTGGCCTTTCTAAGCGCGGGTTCGGACGGTATTGACGGACCAACGGATGCAGCAGGTGCTGTTGTTACCCCGGATACCTGCGCAGATGCCCGACGTAAAAAGATCTCACCGGAAGACTATCTGGCCAATAATGACAGCTACAATTTTTTCAAGCTGGCCGGGGGACATGTGATTACCGGTCCGACCGGGAACAATTTGATGGATCTGCACATTACACTGGTTCAGTAGAATATTAACCGTATGCTTCGAAAGCCGCGTAAAGGCATCATAATCTATAGTTTAAGTGGCAGACACCAGTAGAATGAAGTTTATCATTTAATGATGTGTTGAACTGGGTTGCATCACTCTTTTTTCATGATTATATCCGATCCGGGTTACATTTTATAATCACCCTTTAATTCACCCCTTGAGAAGGTGGAGGACGTTATTTATCCGAAAAAGCATTCGTAAATGAGCGAAGCTTTTCTAATCAATAAATCGTTTCGGAATCTGATCATTTATTTCAGATGATTTTGGAGAAACCTTTTCAAAGATTATCTCACAAATTTGTACCTTTCAAGGCTAACCAGTAGTTGCAAGTATTCAGAACAAAGCGTTAATGAAACAATTTACCCTCCAGCCTGACCCGCAGCCAAATCAAAACCATTCATCCGTTGATTTTCTAAAAGGCCTTAATTCCCAACAAAAAAAAGCTGTTACGCATACAAATGGCCCACTGCTTATTATTGCCGGTGCAGGAAGTGGTAAAACAAGAGTTTTAACTTATCGTATTGCCTACCTTCTGCAACAACATAAGGCGGTGCCCCACGAAATATTAGCCCTCACGTTCACAAATAAAGCTGCACGGGAGATGCAGGACCGGATTAAATCGTTGATTGGAGACCGGGCAAATAAACTCTGGATGGGAACGTTTCACTCTATTTTTTCGAAAATACTGCGCTTTGAAGCAGAAAAGATCGGGTTCGACTCCAATTTTTCTATTTATGATACATCTGATTCGGAATCGGCCATTAAGCTGATTTTGGGAGAACTCAACTATGATCCACGAGAGATTCGTCCCAGAACCATCCAGCGAAAAATCAGTGATGCAAAAAATCAGCTCATCACGCCAAATTCCTACAAAAACCAGTTTGTGCAAAGTACACTTGATGATATTACAGCCCGTGTTTTTGAAGTATATGATGTGCGTCTTCGCAAAGCCAATGCAATGGATTTCGACGACCTGCTGATTAAGCCGATTGAGCTGTTTGAAGAACATCCTGACGTACTTGAGAAATACCAGGACCGGTTTAAGCATATCATGATTGATGAGTACCAGGATACGAATCATGCCCAGTATAAAATGACCAAAATGCTGGCCAGTAAGTATCAAAATATTTGTGTGGTTGGTGATGATGCCCAGAGCATCTACTCCTTCAGGGGCGCCGATATTTCTAATATTCTAAACTTTAAAAGCGATTACGAGAAAGCCCAGCAAATACCGCTGGAACAAAATTACCGCTCTACTCAATATATTTTGCAATGTGCCGACTCCATCATAAAAATCAATGATAAACAGCTCGATAAAACTCTCTGGACCGAAAACGTCGAAGGGGAACCGATTACGGTTCTTGAAAATTTTGACGAACGGGATGAGGCCAACCGGGTTGTTCAGCATATTCAGAATTTAAAAATGCGGGATGGACTGTCGAATAACGACATTGCCATACTTTATCGCACCAACTACCAGAGCAGGGTATTTGAAGAAGCCTTTCGCCGGAAAGGTATTGCCTACCAGCTTGTTGGCGGCTTGTCTTTTTACCAGCGCAAAGAAATTAAAGATGTGCTGGCCTACCTCACCCTTCTGATCAATCCCGAGGATGAGCAGGCATTGCTGCGAATTATCAACGAACCCAGCCGTGGAATCGGGAAAAAAACACTGAATGATCTTCTTGCCAAATCGCGAAACCAGGGACGTTCGGTATGGTCGATCATACAAAATGTTCATGATTCAAATCTCTATAAACCCGCCATCAAGAGAATAGAAGCATTTGTGAAAATGATTCATAGGCTGCGGGCTGATCTTGAAGGAGGAGCTTCACTTCTTGAAACAACAAAAAAGATGCTTGAAGCCAGCGGCTATATCAAAGCCTTAATCGAGGAAAACAGCGCGAAGGCATTATCCCGCCGGGACAACATTCTGGAACTGCAGAACGCGATTTCTTATTACGAAAAGCAGAACAGCAAACCCACACTTAGTTCATTTTTGCAGGAGATCAGCCTGATTACGGATACGGATAAGTACGACGAAGAAAAACCCGCCGTTACCCTGATGACAGTTCACGCTTCTAAAGGACTCGAGTTCCCGGCTGTGTTTATTGTGGGACTGGAAGAAAACCTTTTCCCAATGGGCGGACGGAATGGTGAAGAGGCCGATTATGAAGAAGAACGACGTCTGTTTTATGTAGCGATAACCCGTGCTGAAAAACGACTTTTTTTCAGTCACAGTAAAATGAGGTATCGTTTTGGAGAAGAGAACAGGCAAATGCGCTCCAGGTTTCTCGACGAGGTAGACCCCGGGGTTGTACGCACTGAAACCGGAGCTACCATCCAACAAAAAAAAGAGCGGTTTTCCGACAACAGCACCTCTGTAGAGTATGATAGTGAAACCCGGGTGGATTACGATTGGAAAAAACCGAAACAGTCCCGTAAACCATCCGGTACAAGTATCGATTATGAGTACCAGTATGACGACGATCCGTTTCAGGCCGGCACCACCGTGATGCACCCTACATTTGGCCCCGGCAAAATCCTGAAAAGAACCGGATCAGGCAAGGATTCCAAAGTTGTTGTATTTTTTAAACAGAGAGGACAGAAAACATTAATGCTTCGAGCTGCAAAACTTAAAGTACTTTAGGAATTATCAAACGGCCCGCAACTGCCGATACAAGACTGTTGTTCTATACAATGTGTTCTATAATCAATAGTTGTGTTTGCTAAATTATGGTCTGCATACCAACATTTCCGTAATATTTATACCATTGAAAAACGCTGTAGTTTTCTTTTTTACCCTGATAATGCTGTTATCTAATACAGCATTAGCTCAAATTTCGTACACGCCCGAGAGTATGGGGCTTGGTGGTGGGGGAACTGCCTATGTAACCGATTACGAGGCTTTGTTCATTAACCCGGCAAATATCCATTTACGGGAGCGAACCTACCGCGTTCAGATATCAGCTCTTGAAAGCGGGGCCTACCTCGACTCTCCTCTTAGAATCCGAAATGGTCACGACCGCATACAGCTTTTTGAACAAACAATGAATTTTGCAGAAAATTCAGAATTCACCTTCACGGGTGATCAGAGAGATAAACTGATAAGCCGGTATTTCAACAATGATCGCCCGGATCGTCAGCTGCAGTCTTCCTCTGTGATAAACTGGCTGGGTATAAAATGGTTCGGAGAGGAAAAAAGTTATGGTCTTGCTTTGCGCACACGTCAAAGCAGCAGGTATGTAATTGGGCGCGGTTTTTACGACTCTGACCCAATTGAAACCGGTAATGGTGATCTCATCAACCACTCGCTTTCCCACCAGTATCAGACGCTCCACGAACTCTCTTTTGGCTACAGTGAATCCTTATCTTTCTTAAGCGGACTGGTTCCACAAATTTCAACGTTCATCATCGGGATAGCTCCTAAAATAGTAGTTGCAGGATCAGGCTTCTCAACAGATTATACCAACAGGTTTACCCGTAACTCGGCCGGTTCTCCCTGGCAAAACGAACGAAGTTATCGCTTCAGCAGCAGCGGTGAGTTTAGTTCATACGCCGAAACTCTGGCCGGTGGAGCTGATCCTTTTGCAGGAGCGAACTCCACAATTTCGTTACGCGATTTGATGAATCCTTCGGGCATTGGCGGAGCCATTGACCTTGGTATTACATACCTGTTCACATTTGGTGACGACCTTTCGCTGCTGCGCCGGGGCGAAGAAGCCACGGAAAAATCTCTGCGTCTGAGCTTTTCTATTACCGACCTGGGGCTCATTCACTATTTTGAAGATCCGTACCGAACCGAAACCAATTTTGAGGTAGATGATGTACCAGAACCCGGCCCGGTCAGCGATCAATATTTCGTTGGTTCACTCTTGCAGGATTTCAGTTTTCTATCTGAACAGCAAAACGGCCGGCACCCTCTATCTTTTGCAGAAAATCCGGATCGCTCTGGCTACCAGGAACTACTGCCTACCGCTGTACAAACCGGTGTACTTTTTCAAATTAACCGGGTAAAGATGATGGGAGATTTCCGGCTGGGGCTGACCGATAATGCCTTTCATACCACAAAACTAACAAGTTACATTGGAACTGAAATCCGGCCGCTTCCATTTCTACCTATAAGAGCCGGAACCCGGCTGGCAACGGATCTGCCGGGTTACTATAGCTTCGGTGCAGGTATAGAAACTGGGTATTTTGACATCGACGCTGCTGTGCAATTTCGCAGTACTTCAGCCGGCCCTACGTTGGAACCGGTTGCGGCTTCAGCTGTAGCCGTAAAATTTTACATTCCCTGAGTGCACTTCTGACCAAGTGTCAGCATCCCTTATTTAAGACACAAATTGGCAGTATCACAGAATAAGAACTGACGTTATGGGGGCATGACATTTTTTGGCTTTCTGTTTGCGATACTAATAGAAAAAATATTTAAAAATTAGATTATGTTTGAACCACGTTTTAAAATTGAAGACTCATTAAGTGAACAACCGGACGGCTTCGATGACTTTGAACAAGCTATTCCGCTGATGAGTGAAGAGGAAGAAAAGCGGCTCACTGAAGCTGAAATCCCCGATAATATTCCTATTCTTCCATTAAAGAATACGGTGCTTTTCCCCGGTGTGGTTGTGCCCATAACCGTTGGCAGAGACCGCTCTCTTGAATTGGTAAAAGAGGCCTATGAAAATGACAAGATCATTGGTGTGGTTGCTCAAAAAGATGAGGATGTAGAGAACCCCACTAAGGAAGACCTCTACAAAATGGGTACAGTAGCCCAAATCCTTAAGCTTATCAAAATGCCGGACGGTAGTAAAAGTATCGTCATCCAGGGTAAGAGCATTTTTGAAGTACTCGATATTACACAAGAAGAACCATTCTTCCGGGCTGATGTAGAAGCATTCCGCCAGGATATGGATCTCTCCGGTGTGGAGCTGGATGCATCCATCCGGAGTATTAAGGAAACTGCCAGCAAGATTGTAAATCTGTCGCCGAATATTCCATCTGAGGCATCTATTGCCATAAACAATATCTCGAGCCCGTCTTTTCTGCTCAATTTCATCTCCTCAAATTTACAGGTAGATCTGAAGGCGAAGCAGGAGATCCTGGAGATCAGGAAGTTTTCTGAACGCCTTGATAAAGTGATGGAACATCTGAACAAAGAACTGCAGGTACTGAACCTGAGTGAAGAGATCCGGACAAAAGTGAAGTCGGATATTGACGATCAGCAACGAGACTTTTACCTGCGGCAGCAGATGAAAGCGATACAGGAAGCACTTGGAGAAGACAGTGAACAACAGGACGTGCTGAAACTCCAGCAGCGACTGAAAGAGAAAAAGGGATTGTCTGATGATGCCCGTGAAACGATTCAGAAAGAGCTTCAGCGACTTGAAATGACACCTAATTCCTCCCCGAATTATGGCATCATTCACAGTTACGTAGAGTGGATACTTGATCTGCCGTGGGGCGAAACATCAAAAGATAAGCTGGACCTGAAACGAGCCCGAAAAATCCTGGATGAGGATCACTATGGCCTTGAAAAAGTTAAAAAACGAATTGTTGAGTATCTGGCCGTTCTGAAGCTGAAGAAAGATATGAAGGCCCCGATTCTTTGTTTCTATGGCCCTCCCGGCGTAGGTAAAACTTCGCTCGGTCGATCTATAGCACGTGCACTGAATCGCGAGTTTGAACGGTTCAGCCTGGGCGGTATTCACGATGAAGCTGAAATCCGGGGTCACCGCCGAACGTATATAGGTGCTCTGCCCGGCCGAATCCTGCGATCCATAAAAAAAGCCGGAACCGGAAACCCGGTTATGATGCTGGATGAAATTGATAAGGTAGGTTCCGATTTTCGGGGCGACCCAACCTCTGCCCTTCTCGAAGTTCTGGATCCTGAACAGAATAATGCCTTTATCGATAACTATCTCGAATTGGAGTATGATCTCTCCAAAGTAATGTTTATTGCTACAGCAAATTCGCTGGATACCATACCTGCACCGCTGCGTGACAGAATGGAAATTATCAATATTAGCGGCTATACGCTGGAAGAGAAGGTACAGATTGCAAAGAAATACCTGATTCCAAAACAAATTGAAGAGAACGGCCTGACGAAAAAGCAGGTGAAACTCTCCAAAGCTGCTATCGAACGGATTATTGATCAATATACGCGCGAATCCGGCGTTCGGAATCTCGAACGACAAATTGGGTCTGTCTGCCGGAATGTAGCAGCTCGCATAGCAGGTGAAGAGATTGAGAAAATGAGCGTTGGTGTAAACGACATCGAAGATATTCTGGGAAAACGAAAATTCTTTTCCGATGCTGCAGAACGTACAACAGTTCCCGGCGTTTCAACCGGACTGGCCTGGACACAATATGGGGGAGATATTCTGTTTATCGAAGCAAGCGTTTCCCGAGGGTCCGGCAAATTGCATATTACCGGTCAGCTTGGAGATATAATGAAAGAGTCGGCCATGCTGGCAATCAGTTACCTTCGCGCACGCTACAAGGAACTTGGCATCCCAAAAGACGCGTTTGATCACTGGGATCTCCACATTCACGTTCCTCAGGGTGCTGTGCCTAAAGACGGGCCTTCAGCCGGTATCTCTCTGCTTTCTGCCGTTGCTTCCATCTTTACACAGCGAAAAGTGAAGGGAACCCTGGCCATGACGGGTGAAATTACGCTTCGCGGACTTGTACTTCCTGTCGGAGGTATCAAAGAAAAAGTTCTTGCGGCCAAACGAGCCGGCATTGAAAAAGTGCTGCTACCGATGAAAAACGAGAAAGATGTTGACGAGATCGAAGATGAAATAATGGGAGATCTCGAAGTGGAATATCTCGAACGCATGGAACCGCTGTTGGATATTGTACTGGAAGATGAACCCGTGACCGATCCGAAATCATTCTTCCATATTCCCGATAAAAAGAAAAAGAAGAAGGGTGATTCCGTATCAAATAATGATGCACGGAAAGAAATCGCTGTAATGGATTAACCATTTTCCGCATCATCTTTTCCCATTCCATCACAAAGCCGGACTGATATGATCAGTCCGGCTTTTTTT
>JAWLEH010000064.1:11941-18452 GCA_041686215.1 Balneolaceae bacterium
GCACGGAAAGAAATCGCTGTAATGGATTAACCATTTTCCGCATCATCTTTTCCCATTCCATCACAAAGCCGGACTGATATGATCAGTCCGGCTTTTTTTTGATAAGGATTACTGTAAACAATCAGAAGATAAGCTCTACTATTCCGGACGTTATTTTACTCCAATTCCATACCATAAATCTATTCATTGATACATGAACAAACCCTGTCTATATTTAATTTTTTTTGCATTATTAACATAATTTTAATTACTATGATTATATAAAGTACTTGTTACTCTTCTTTTTTAGAGGGCTTTGCAAAACCAGGGATTTTATCATAGTTCAAGGCCAGTGTGGAATCGAAACCGGAACGTATTAACTATACATGAGGATTTCGATTTCGCGATAACGCCGAAATTTGACAAAAGCACGGTTTTACAAAACCCTCTTTTAACCTTTTCATAGCGGTTACTATGCAATGAATATTGAAGCTTACCGCATATGGATTGTTCTGTTTGTTGCTATCTTTGCGGTCAGCGGATATATGTATTTTACCATTCTCGACAACCAGGACCAGTTGATCCAGCAAAGCTACAGAAGCCTTGAACTCACAAAAAACAACATTGAAGAGAGCTGGGAAAATTACTCAGTAAGAGAAACGGGGGAAATCAGCCAACAGGTAAACCAGGGATGCGGTTTACTCCAGCCTTCTGTGTGGCGCTCACTTCTTCAACAAATGCCGCCAAGCCGTTTTTTCGATTTTATAATCATAGCGGATACATCAGGAACCGTTACTTATACCGAACCTCAACTACCCGTTCCCCGAATGAATCCTGCTGTACTTGCAGACAGTGATAGTCTCGGAGCCACGCAACTCCCGGTTACCATATCAGCAGAACCATACCAGGTTTTTCAAACTCAATTTTCACTCCCGGTCACAATAGAATCAACAACCCTTCGCTGCCCGGTTTACCTGTTTGGCGGAGTCAGCCAGGATTCCTTCGATCGTGCCGGCCGCAAGGTCAGTTTTTCGACACTGTACCTGCTTTTCACGCTGCTCAGCCTTCTTATCATTACCTTCCCAATTCTCCGAATTGCCGGAATGGGACGCGGCGACACCGTTCTTCAGTCGCATATCTACCAAATCGGACTCTCTATCATTCTTCTTTCAATTTTTACGGGTTATTCGATCTCTTACCTGACAAGCAGAGCTGAGATCCGGGAAGATCAGAACGATACTATTGAGAAATTAACAGAGAACCTCTCTTCCCTTTTCAATCAGCAGATCAATAATTTTGCAGAACTCCTGGAGGACTATTTCAGGGAAGATGAATTAAATCAGGATACTATTCCCGATTATAACGAGATCATCGAAATTGGTGAAGATGGAAGAATTAGCAGGATCAACCTGCAGCCAAATGGTGGAGAATTACCGAGCGAAGCTCTGACAACCCTACCCTCTCTTGAAAACCGCTACTACTTTAAACAGGCCAATTTAGACCATTTCCTGCTGGGATCTCACTTTTCTTATCTCGAAAATGGTGATCAGGAAGGGGTCATCAGCCGAAAATACAGGCTTGCCCCCGACCAGCAGGATGTTGATTCACTTGAGGTTGTACGGGCTGTCACGTTTAGTCTGAAGCCTTTCAACCGGCAAGACAGTCTGCACATAAACCCAACAGGTCTAAAATATCTCGTTTCTAACCCGTCGGGTGATGTTTTCTACCAGTCATCATCCATCCGGACAAACATCCCGAATATACGGACAGCCATAAACCCTGATCAGTGGAATCAAATTCAGTTGTTAATGACAAACAATCCTGAACTGGAAGGATCGCTTGAGATGCCTGTTTCGTTTGAAGGACAGAATTATATTGCACACCTGAACCGCCTTGATCTCACCCCTTTTGAAAGTCTCCGGCCGGTCTGGTTAATAACCCTTCGTGATCAAAATCTGAGATACTTCCGAAGCTTTGCAATTTTCCTCTACTCTTCGACAGGTATAGCAATTTTGGTACTCTGTTTTCTGTTCATCTCGTTCTTTTTTGTACTGTTCGCAAAACGAAGCCACTACCTGCAAATAAAACAATTTAGCTTTGCCTGGTTCAGGCCCGGCAACTCTAAGCGAAAACGCTACCAATTATTTCTTTTCATCCTCGGAATCCACTTTCTCTACTTCTTTTACATCCTGAGTGGCGACTACCATAACTTCTGGTTTATAGTGTTTTCTTTTTGTGAAGCAATCAGCTACATCGCACTGCAGCGTTATATTCTTCTATCGGATGTCCTCTCACAAAGGCTGCACAAGCAGAACCGCCTGATCCCTTTTGCACTTGGTTCCCTAACAATTCTGTTTTTAATAATAGCCCAACAGTTTGGATCTCTCAGCGGAGGTAAGGTTACGGAAGTACTGATCCTTTTCCTGATTCAGTCTGCACTGTTTGCTATAACAATGGTTTTCAATAAGTCAGGGCGGTTAACACCCGATATAAAGCATGAAAATATCCACCAAAACCGTGTCGAAATAACCTACGCTCTGGCGTTTACCCTCTGGGTGATGGTCATTGGTTTTTTACCCGGCTACACTATTCACCACTCTGCATTTCACTACGAAAACAACCTTTGGCAGCAAGCATCAGCGTCACCCCATGCACATGCTGATCAATATTCTCAATCAGAAACGGCGCACAACCAAAAAAACGGAGCCTTCGGTCAGGAGGTGGTAAACCAGATGGAATACCAGCGAAGACAGTGGCTGAATAACCTTTCAGGAATTCAATATCCTGTGATTGACCGCTACATTTACACTGACAGGAAAAATGTTGAAGCTTCTTTTGCAGGGAACCATTTTCAGGACCACCGAAAATCAGCTGCAGATATCGCCTGGCTTTTGATGTTTATCCTCATAGCAGGAGGTGTAATTTACCTGCTGATACTGATACTTACCCGTAGAGTATTTCTCACCAGATATTGGGATTTCCGTCACAAACACGGAACACAAACGGCCATTGGCAGCAAAACCATTCTGATTTGCCTGGATAAGTGGGTTGGAGTTCGCTTTGTTAAAGAGCGGCTACCGGAGCAGCTGAACTGCCGGGTTCTGGATCTTGCCGCCACTTCACTTCCCGCCCCGGAAGATGTGGAAAAAACTTCGGAACACGGCTTCATAGTTTTAAACCCGGCCAGCTGTATTCATACAGCCAGTGACCTTCAAAAATTTACAGCATTTCTATTTCAGTGCCATCAGTTGCAGAAAGTGGTGGTACTGGTCACGAGCCAGTCACTCAAACAACTGACAGAACATCCGGACAGGGATTCGGATCCGGTCATTGATGCATTGATCAAAAACTGGGTGGATGCTATGGCGGAGTATGGCACTCTGATCCTCCCCGTTTCGAATGAAGCACAAACGCACCGTGATGATACCGACATCCATAGCACATCGTGGTGGTATGATCTTATTGAGGATATTCAATACTCACCCAATGAACCGGCTCTTCGGCAGTTTATAAAGCCAGAATTTGAGCAAATCATTGATCAGAATTTATCCCTTCAGGCCTACGATTCCGTATTGCTTGTTATACAGCGGTTTAATAAAGCCTACTACATGAATACGTGGGAAAAACTCACATTCAGAGAGAAAAAAATGGTACACAACTTTGCAAAAGAGGGATTTATAAATTTCAGAAATGTTGATGTATTAACAGAATTGCTGCAAAAAGGAATCTTTCGCATGGACCCATACAGGGAACGGATCAGCCTGTTTAACCAGAGTTTTACAAATTTTGCAGCATCGGCCCCATCCGATCGTTTGATAGAGGAATTTAAAAATGACCGTCGAAAAAACGGGAACTCTGTTCAGCTTCGCAACGCCGTTCTAACCTTCATTCTGTTGGCTATTCTTGGGTTCAGCATCATCGCGCCGGAGCTGCTGGATCGATACATCGGGGCAATCAGTGGCGGTCTTGCAGTCATCAGTACACTGGCTTCTCTGATCAATAAATATACCTTAAAACTCCCATTTATAGGTAAGAGCGGTGGTGAATCCATAGCCGCCTGATACTCCACTGAAAAGGATTATACCCGGCCAATTTTCTGCCTGAACTATTGCAGAAAACTGTTATTTTACTCTGCATGAGTAAAACAGGTATTGTTATACAGTCAACGGGAAAATGGTATAAAGTATCCTCAAACGGAGAGGTAATAGATTGCCGTATTCCCGGAAAATTCCGTTTGCGAAAGTCTGTCGACACAAATCCGGTAGCGGTGGGTGATTATGTAGATTTTACACTCGGAGATGACAATAAGGGCATGATTGAAGAGATTCATCCCCGAAAAAACTTTATCCCCCGAAAAGCTACCCGTAGCGATAAAGAGGAACAGATACTGGTAGCGAACATAGACCGTGCCTGGGTTGTACAGTCCATTAAAATGCCGGCCCTGAAACGGGGGTTTATTGATCGTTTTCTGGTTGCATGTGAAGCATACGAAATTTCCGCCGGGGTTATCATCAACAAAACGGATTTACTTGATAAACGACAAACCGGCGAACTGGATACTGTTACCGATACCTACCGCAGCCTTGATTATCCTGTGCTGCATACCTCAATTTATAAACCGGATACAATTGGAGAGCTTAAACATGAACTTTCCGGGAAGACATCCGTTTTAATTGGTCACTCGGGTGTGGGCAAAACAAGTCTCATCAACGAGCTCAACCCTAACATGAATCTTGTAATTGGTGATGTATCATCCTATTCAGAAAAAGGGAAACACACCACAACCTCTGCCCGACTCATTCCCGTGGAAAGCAACAGTTTTATCGTTGACACACCCGGCATTAAAGAGTTCGGGCTTGTGAATATTGAACCTTATGAACTCTCACTCTACTTTCCTGAAATGAGGGAGCCCCGCCAGTATTGCAGGTTTAACAACTGCACTCACAGCCACGAACCAAAATGTGGTGTGATAGCGGCATTTGAGAGAGGAGAAATTGATCCCGAGCGCTACCAATCATATTTGAATATGCTTGACGGACTGGAAGCATAAGCTTTAATCAAGAGTTTAATTTATTTTAGTGATTTACCGATAAAAAGAGGTAACCCAAACAAATCAAACAAGATGATGAAATTCCTACGTACTGTATTGTTCACGTTACTGTTAATTACGCTTTCATCAGGTTTTGCAAAAGCCCAGGTAAACAATGTTGGAGATCTTCTGCGAAGTGGTATTGACGATTCAGGTCTCCTGCTGGAAAATTATCTAAAACCCTACTCAAACGGTTTCGGTGCCAATCTGAATACCGGCTGGAATAACTCGGCACGCCCGTACCGAACACTCGGTTTTGATATTCGTGTAAATGCGGCGCTCTCTTTTATTCCTGCAGATGATGAATTTTTTGATGTAGCCGGGCTTGAGCCGCGGTTTCAGCAGATAGAATTGTTTAGTCCCTCAGGGACTACCCCAACTGTAGCCGGGGAAAGCAACACCCGGGCAGAGATCGGACGCAACTTTATTAACCCTTCAAACGGACAGGAAGAGGAACTCTTTTCTTTTGAACTGCCCGACGGAACCGGATTTGCTTATGTTCCGTCACCCATGATTCAGGCAACGGTTGGTATTATTCGGGATACCGATGTTTCACTTCGGCTCGTTCCCTCTGTAAGCGCACCGGATGTGGATGGCAGCGTGAGCCTGTTCGGGTTCGGTGCCAAACACGGACTGAACCAATATCTACCCGGCGGAGCTTTACTTCCTGTAGATTTATCGGTTCAGCTTGGATACACACAACTAAACTTCGACATTGGGACCGATGTTAATCCCGAATCCGGATCTGATATTTATGATCCCTACGATACTTCGCAATGGGAAGGCCAGGAAATAACCCTCCAATCTTCCGGCTACACGGTAAACCTTCTTGTGGGTAAAAACCTGCCTATACTAAGTATATTTGGCGGCGTAGGTTTCCAAAGTTCCACGACAGATGTGAATGTGAAAGGATCGTACCCCGTAACTGTACCCAACGAACAGTATAACCCGCAATCGCAGCCTGAAACAAAAGCAATTGAAGCAATCACCGATCCACTTAGTCTCTCTATCGACGGTGACAATTCTGTTCACGCACTGGCTGGATTCCGTGTTCGGCTTGGATTTATTGCCGTTTCAGGTTCTTATACATTGTCAAACTATCCGGTTGCTAATGTAGGTGTGGGATTGAGCTTTAGGTAAACGGGTTTGCTCAAGAAAGTATCAATTTATAAAGAACGTCCCGGCGGCAACACCGGGACTTTCTTTTTTCTATGATTTTCTGAGGGGTGTGTAACAGACTTTAAAAGTGTTGATAATCTTGGGACTTTATACAGTTCAGTTCATTCCCCTATTGAAAAGGGGGACTCTTATCTTTGCCGCCCCTAAGGTTCAGGAAATTTATCCTTGAGCCTACTCCGAAAACTCATATGTTCTGAAAATTAGTTGTACAAGCTTAAATAATTTAGGTTTACCATCCGTACTCACCCTATATCCCTCTCTATT
>JAWLEH010000201.1:0-4173 GCA_041686215.1 Balneolaceae bacterium
CAAGCAAAGCGTTTAGCCCTCAGACATGCCATGTCTTCGAATGGACAAATCACAAATTCCCTTTTTTCATCTCTTCTGCAGCATGATTGGCGGATCTTGCCGCAAAAGCCATAAAGGTAAGGGATGGATTCTGTTCGGCTACGGAGGTCATGCACGCGCCATCGGTCACATAAACATTTTTGCAGCTGTGCAACTGGTTCCACTTGTTTAGCATGGATGTACTGGGATCTTTCCCCATTCGTACACCGCCCATCTCGTGTATATCCAGTCCGGGTGCCTGCTTGCTGTCTACCGGGGTGATATCGGTACAGCCGGCTTCCTCAAGCATCGCTTCTCCCTGTTCAAAGAAATCCTGCAGCAACTTTTCGTCGTTATCGTCATAATCAATGGAGGTAACCAGCTGCGGGATGCCCCATGCGTCCGTTTCACCATCACTTAGCCGAACATGATTGTCGTGTTTGGGAATTGTTTCGCCCTGGAGTGACATGTAAATGTTCCACGGTCCTGGTTTCGAAGCCTTTTTCTTAAGTTCACTACCAAGGGTGGCATCGCCCATCACGTGAGTCCAGCCTTCGCGGCTGGCCCCGGTTGAGACCAGGTATTTCCCCTGAAAGTCCACATCATCCTGCTGAAATACGTTCCGGAAAGGCGGCATGATGGGGCCTGTTGGCCGCCGGCCGAAATAGTAATCATCTTCAAACCCTTCCATCCGCGCACTAAATCTGCCGCGATAATTGTGAAAGGCAACATACCGGCCCAGGATGTCGTGGTCGTTGCCAAGCCCGTTCGGGAAACGGTTTGATGTACTGTTCAGCAATATCAAATTGGTGTTGAGGCAGGCGGCGTTTACAAATATGGTACGGGCGTAGTACTCCGTGGTCTCTTTTGTATTGGCATCCACCACGCGAACGCCGGTTGCTTTGCCTTTATCTTCATCATAGATAATGGATTGAACCACAGAGTGAGTTCGTTTGGTGAGATTGCCGGTGCGTTCGGCCCATGGCAGGGTAGAGGAGTTGGAACTGAAGTAGGCGCCGTACGGGCATCCGCGGTAGCACATATCGCGGGCCAGGCATTTTCCGCGTCCCTGCTGCCGGTGGATATCGCGTACTTCGGTGAGATGGGCGCATCGTCCCTGAACCATGTAGCGGCCGTCGAAAGCAGATTCAATCCGGGATTTCATCTCTTTTTCCACACAGTTCATCTCAAACGGGGGGAGAAAATCACCGTCGGGCAGTTGTTCGATGCCGTCTTTATTGCCACTCCATCCCACAAAATGCTCCACATGAGAATACCAGGGAGCGAGCTCATCGTAGGTAATGGGCCACTCAATACCGTACCCGTCGCGTGCCGGGCCGTCAAAATCATACTGACTCAGCCGCTGGCCGCCCCGTGCCCAAAGCAGAGACTTCCCGCCTTCCACATATGCCCGAATCCAGTCAAACGGTTTCTCCTGCACGTAAGGGTGTTCTTCGTCTTTCAGGAAAAAGTGCTCGGTGGTTTTATTGAAGGCGTAGCACCGGTTGATAATTGGGTTTTTCTTTTTCTCCTCTTCGGGAATCCGCCCGGCATTTTCGATCTCCCACGGATCGAGGAGTGCAGTTGTATACCCCTGGGGATGTTCAACCGGGCCGCCCCGTTCCAGCACCAGTGTCTTCACTCCGTTGTCGCAGAGCTCTTTTGCTGCCCAGCCGCCGCTGATTCCGGACCCGATTACAATTGCATCGAATGTTCGGTCGTCGTTGTTTATACCGTTTATATTCATTCAGGAAGAGTTTTATGGATTAGTAAGAGGGAATGTACAAATCAAACCAGAGAACCGGAACCCCCTTTTCTGTTAACTGAATATCATTTAAGATCGCCGGTTCACGATGGCAAGCGTACACCGCGACACACACACCAGTTTTCCGCTTTCGGTTTCAATGCGTGTTTCCCAAACCTGGGTTTTTGCACCCCGGTGAACCGGCCGGGCGATCCCCGTTACACTGCTCCCCAGGCGCACCGGTTTGATGTGATTGGCGTTGATCTCGAGTCCTACGGCCGTCCTGGATTCATCGGTTAGGTTCAGCCATGCCCCGATGGATGCAAGCGTTTCGGCAAGGGCCACGGATGCCCCGCCATGAAGTATTCCAAACGGCTGTACGCTATTTTCATTAACTGGCATGGTGGCGCGCATCTCGTCTCGCCTGATCACCGTAAACTCGATTCCAAGGGCGTGGCCCATATGTTTCCGGGGTGATGAAAGCATAATTTCGGCTTTTTCCCTTATAGATTCTTCGATTTTTATCATGTGGGGCGACATTAATTCTTTGTTCTGAATTTGACACAAAAGTAGAACTTTTTTACGAACATATTTTTAAAAGTCCCCACAAAGTGTAAATTAAAGGGTAACGGTGTTAACCTCACTTCATGCGCTGAAAAACCGCTTTTTTTGATATGGAACGAACAAAAAAAACACTGCCCGAACTGATATACAGGGGTCTTGACAATCATCCGGGCGGATTATTTGCATCTACAAAACGCGAGGGAACATGGCACGATACAAACCTGGAAGATTTTCGTAAAGCGGTCAGGGAGCTTGCTCTTGGCCTCTATGATCTGGGTGTCCGGCCGGGAAACAAGGTGGCCATTCACTCAGAGAATTCCGTGGAGTGGCTCATCTGTGATCTTGCAATACTCTCGATCGGTGCAGCCAACGTGCCCATCTACTCCACGCAGCCGGGAGATCAAATCAAATATATTCTCGAAAACTCCGATGCGGTTGCCCATATTGTTTCCAATGATGAGCTTTTTTCGGAAACCAAACCGCTCATTAAAGAGGTAGAGTCAATTAAAGCAGTGATATCCATCCACGGCTCAAAACATAAAAAACTGAAGCCCTTTAAAGATGTGATGGAAGTGGGGCGAAAGGTTCATGCGGATAAACCGGAGCTTTTGGATTCACTCATATCTGATGTGAAACCGGATGACCTGGCTACACTGATTTATACTTCCGGAACAACAGGAATGCCCAAAGGGGTGATGCTCGCCCATGATAATATCGCCTCCAATGTGGAAGCATCTCTGGAGAAATTGCCGTTTCCGGTTGAGGAGTTCCATGGCAAGGATGTGCTCTCCTACCTGCCACTCTCCCATGTGTTTGAACGGATGATCGAGTATATGTATCTGAGCATGGGAAGCCGGATATATTACATTGAAACGATTGAGGAGATCCGGGATGATTTTTCACACATTGAGCCGTTTTTCTTTGCAACGGTTCCCCGGCTGCTCGAAAAAATTCATACCGGTGTAAAGGTGAAGGGCCAGGAGCTTTCCGGGCTAAAGAAGAATATATACTACTGGGCCATTTACAAAACGGAAAATTACGATCCGGAACATCCGCCATCCGGAATTGGAGCGCTAAAACAAAAATTTGCCGACCGGCTTGTATACAGTGAAATCCGGAAACTTTTCGGGAAAGAGCTGAAAGGAATGGTAAGCGGCGGGGCAGCCCTTTCGCCCGAAGTTTTTCGTTTCATAAATGCCATAGGGTTCAACTGCGTGCAGGGATATGGACTCACGGAAACATCACCGGTGATCACTGTTCAAACACCCGGAGAAATGCGGGTTGGAAGCTCAGGAAAACCACTAAGAAATGTTGAAGTGAAAATTGCTGAAGACAAAGAGATTTTGACCAGAGGTCCGCATGTAATGAAAGGGTATTATAAAAATGAGGAGCAAACCCGTGAGGTGATGACCGATGACGGTTGGTTCAAAACCGGGGATGTGGGCAAGATTGATGAAGATGGATTTTTATTCATCACCGACCGCAAAAAGTCGATGTTCAAGCTATCAACCGGCAAGTATGTGGCACCTCAAAATGTGGAGAATGTATTGGCAAACTCAGGGTTTATCGATCAGATTGTGGTGATCGGCTACCAGCGAAAATTCTGTTCTGCGCTGATTGTCCCGTCTTACGATAACGTACTTAAGCGCCTGAAGCGGGATGGGTATGAACCGTCAAAGCCCTACTCAGAGGATGAGCGTGTTCGGGAAATAATTCAGCGGGAGGTTGACCGGGCCAACAAAAATCTTTCTCCATGGGAAACGGTGAAAAAATTTGTACTGCTTGAAGAAGCCCTCAGCATTGATAGCGGTGAACTCACGCCCACCATGAAAGTGAAACGCCCCGTA
>JAWLEH010000065.1:0-18197 GCA_041686215.1 Balneolaceae bacterium
ATTAGCGGCGCGAGCTTAAATAATGCAGGCTTATTTGTTTCGAACTCATCCCTGTCCCCTCTTTAAAAAATCAGAGAGGGGTATGAGGTCTACATTATTTAAGCTTGTAACAATCGTCAGTTCATTATCTGACTTCCCGGAGTGAACTCATAGCTTGTTACCATAATAATTCACTAATCGGACGGCCTCAGATTCTTTTTGAAATACTTATTTCAAAGTCAAGTCAATAATTAAAACTTCAAACCAATATAGCCGTTTAATATACGGGGAGTGAACGGTCGATCTCTTTCGCCCAGGCGTTAATTCCGCCTTTGAGGTTAGATACATTTTTGAACCCATTCTTTTCAAGAAATTTACAGGCCTGAGCGCTTCTGGCACCTGACCGGCACAGAATTATGGTTTCCTCATCGGGGTTGAGGTTATCAAGGTTGCCGGGAAGATCATCGAGCGGAATGTGCTTCCCGTCGAGGCTGGAAATATGAAGCTCGTGAGGTTCACGAACGTCAAGCAACGTAAATGTGTCATTTCTGTCTTTCTTTTCTTTTAGTTCTTGAACGGTAATCTCTTTCATGGGGTAAATGGTTATGATTTGTAACGGTCTAATTTAAACTGCCGGCCGAGATAGAGCTCTTTGGCCTCTTCATCATCAGCAAGTGATTCGCCGGTGCCTTCTCGTAAGATGCGGCCTTCAAACATGAGATAGGCGCGGTCGGTTATAGCAAGGGTCTCGTGCACATTGTGGTCTGTGATAAAAATGCCAATGTTTCGTTTTCCGAGATCGGCTACAATTTCCTGGATATCCTCTACGGCGATGGGATCTACACCGGCGAACGGTTCATCAAGCAGGATGAATTTAGGGTCGGTAATAAGTGCACGGGCAATTTCCGTACGGCGCCGTTCGCCGCCTGACAGACTGATTCCCTTGTTGTTAACCACCCGCTGGAGGCCAAATTCTTCAATAAGTTGATCGGCGCGTTCCTTAATCCTTTTCTTTGGAACTGAATGGAATTCGAGGATAGATTCCAGGTTTTCCCGAACCGTAAGATTTCGAAACACACTCGCTTCCTGCGAGAGATACCCGATACCCATTCTTGCACGCTGATACATGGGCATCCGGGTTAACTTTTTATCGTTCAGGTAGATGTGGCCTTTATTCGGGCGGATCACGCCTGTAAACATATAGAAGGTCGTGGTTTTACCAGCCCCGTTGGGGCCAAGAAGGCCCACAATTTCACCCTGCTTCACATTGATAGATACGTGGTCTACGACAACGCGGCCACGGTAGCTTTTCACAAGATTATCGCTGTGAAGTTTTAGCATGATTATTCGGCTGATGCCGGTTCTGGTTCAAAATCTCCAATGTGTTCAATAACAGCGGTGGCAAGTGAAATTCCCGCTTCGACGTCAGTTTTTGAAACGGTTTCCACCATGCTGTGTATATAGCGTGTAGGTGTGGAGATGCAGGATACATAACTGCCAATTCCTACGAGATATTGCATCCCCGAGGTGTCGGTTCCCCCTGCAGTAAGAACTTCACGCTGATGTTTAATCTCCCGCGTGCCGGCAAGTTTTTCCAGATAATCTACCAGTGAAGGTGTGCAAATAATGCTCTTATCCATCACTTTTATACCGGTACCTTCCCCGAGTGTTGTGCAGGCCTCGTGATCACCTGAGCCGGGTAAATCGTTGGCGATGGTAGTGTCCAGTGCAATACCGATGTTGGGTTGAATACGCTGTGCGGCAACCCTTGCACCGCGAATACCAACTTCTTCCTGGGCGGTAAATACGGCGTAGAGGTCAGCATTAGATTGCTGCGCGTTTTTCAGGGCTTCAATTAAGATATAAACAGAAATACGGTTGTCGAGCGATTTGCCTGTGAGGTTGCCGCCCAGTTCCATGAGATCACCCATGCGGGTAACAACGGTTCCGTCGGGCACCTGCTCTTTTACGGTTTCCGCCGGCAGGCCGGTGTCGATAAAGAGATCTTTCAGCTTGGTTTTCGACTTTTTTTGGTCGTCAGTCTGTGTATGAACCGGTTTTCCGCCGATGACACCGGGCAGGTTTTTTTTACCGTGTACCCACATCCGCTGGTTTACAAGGGTTTCAGGATCAAATCCGCCAAGAGTGGAAAAGCGGATAAAACCTTTATCATCCACATGCGTAGTTATCAGGCTGATTTCATCCATGTGTGCCGCCAGCATCACGGTGGGGCCATCTCCCTTTTTCCTGGCAATCAGGTTACCGATCGGGTCTGTATGAATTTCATCCACAAAAGGTTCAATCTTTGTGCGAATAACGTTTCGGATGGGGGACTCGTGGCCGGGTGCACCGGGTGTTTCAACAATAGATTTCAAAAGATCAAGATCCATAGATCAGGCAATCTGTAGTTCATTGAAAAGGGCATCGAAAAGAAGTTTACCATCTGTGTTGCCAAGAACGAACTCCATTGCGCGCTCGGGATGGGGCATCATGCCAAGCACGTTGCCTTGTTTGTTCAGAATTCCGGCAATGGAATCCACAGAGCCATTGAAGTTAGATTCGCGGGTCAGGTTGCCGTTCTCATCGCAGTATCGGAAAAGAACCTGGTTGTTATCGTTGAGATCTTTCAGGCCGTCATCATCTATAAAGTAGTTGCCTTCGCCGTGTGATACGGGAATGTTCAGCACAGTTCCGGTTTCGAGCCCCCTTGTGTAGATCGAGTCGTTTCGTTCTACCCGGATGTGGACGTTTTTACAGACAAACCGGAGCTTTTCGTTGTGCAGCATGGCACCTGGAAGCAGGTTAGCTTCCAGCAGAATCTGGAACCCGTTACAGATGCCCATCACCGGCCGGCCGGCCGCGGCATAGTCCACTACCGACTGCATCACCGGAGAAAACCGGGCAATTGCGCCGGAACGCAGATAGTCTCCATAAGAAAAACCGCCGGGTACAATAAGCAGGTCAACGCCGCTGAGGTCGGTATCTTTATGCCATATAAATGTTGTATCGGCTCCCATCACTTTGCCCATGGCATGATAGGCATCGTGATCGCAATTAGAACCGGGGAATACAAGTACGCCAATTTGTTTCGACACGTGTGTTATCCTTTGATTTCGGTGACAAGTTGAATTTCCTGCAGCACGGAGTTTACCTTCAAACATTCCTCAAATGTACCTTCGTAGGCTGTTGCTTTCCCTTCGTGATGCACTTTATGAGTGATTTCTTCCGCCTTTTCAACGGTGCAGCCCAGCGCCTTAATCAGCTGGTTAATCACTTCATCAAATGTATGTATATCATCATCATAGAGAATAACCCGCCATGGAGTATCTTCTGCCTCTTCTTCTTCGGGAAGGTCCAGCACCTCCGTATCCGGAGTTCTGAGAGGAGACTTTTCCTCCATCTGCATCCGTGGGGTGTTAAACCAGATTGGGGTCATAATCAGGATACGGTTTCTAAAAGCTCAATTTCGTAATCTTCCATCACTTCATTGGCCAGGAGTTGCTCGCAGGCTGATTCGGCAATATCCATCGCTGATGATTCATCAGGTGCATCAATATCCATTTCAATAAATTTACCAATACGGACATTGTTAACGCTTTTCAGCCCAAGGTTATGAAGTGCATGATGTGCTGCTTTTCCTTTAGGATCCAGGATGGATTTGCGGAGGGTGATATGAACGTTTGCTTTGTACATAAATTTAATTTTGGGCGGTTTGATGACAACCTGAAAGTTAACCTTTATTCACGTCAGCCGCTACCTGTTGTTGAATCCTTTCAATCAGGTCGGCACGGCTGTCTTCTGAACAATCCAGCCAGTGAAGAAACGGCCAGCGTCTCAGCCAGGTGATCTGTCGTTTCGCATATCGCCGTGTAGAAGTTTTAAAGTCTTTTTCCATCTGCTCTCGGGTTATTTCTCCCTCCAGGAACTGGATAACCTGCCGGTAACCAACGGTTTGCAGCGCCTGAAGATCGGGTGAAAATCCGTCGTTGATCAACTGCCGTGTTTCATCAATCAGGCCGTCTGCAAGCATTTGTTCACACCGCTTTTCAATACGTTTGTGCAGCTCTTTTCGCGGCCAGTGCAGGGCGAATACGCTGATGTTTTCTGGCTGTTTAAATTCTTTGTCTGAGTGAAAGTGGGAAAATGGCTTGCCGGTTTGCATCCACACATCCAGGGCGCGGATCATTCGCCGGTGGTTGGTTCCGTCCATGCCGTCGGCGTAGTGGGGATCAACCTCCTTCAGTTTCTGAAACAGCGACTCAACCCCTTCCCTTTCCAGTTGTTCTTCGAGTATAGCTATGTTCTCTTTGTTTGATGAGGGTGTATCGTCGAGCGGCCGTACCAGGCTTTGCAAATGAAGGGTACTGCCGCCGCAAAATATGACGGTCTTACCGCGCTGCTCTATTTCATTAGCCCATTCCATAGCCCGTTTATGAAACGCCATGGCTGAATCATCCTCATCCAACTGCAGATTTGAAATGTTATAATGGCGAACATCCAGCAACTGCTTTTTAGTGGGCTTTGCAGTGCCGATATTGATCTGGCGATAGCACTGCCGCGAATCCACGGAAATTATCTCACCGTTGATCCATTTGGCAAGCATCACAGATAGTGTGCTCTTGCCGGATGCCGTGGGACCCGCTATGATGATTCTCTGTTTCATCTACAGCGTAAACCGGGCAGAAATTCGGTGGGTAACTCCAAGCGATGTGGCGCCGCCGCCAAAGTTGGCAAAACCGTAATCAATAAAAACCGAGCGAAGGTGCAATCCGGCGCCCAGTGTGGGAGAAATATAGATATTGTTGCGGGTATCGGTGGTAAAATCGGTCAGGCCGGCGCGAAGACTTAGACGGTTTTTATAAGTGGTTTCAAGCCCGGCATGCGGTTCAAAACTTATGCGGTCAAGGTTGATAAAAAAGGTTTGGCGATTCTCAAATCGCATATCCACATCAAGAGCACCGGTTATCTGGAAATCGCCGATTTCACGGCTGTGTCCTGCCCCGATTTTTACAGTTGGCAGCACACGTTCATTCTGGCCTGATGGAATCTCATCTCCAAATGTTTCTTCAAAATCTCCAAACTCCGATTCATGGACCGTCCAAAACTTCATCATCGTTGTGATATCCATCAGGTGAACACCAAGAGTGGTGTTTCCGAGGGCATACTGAGCTCCCGCGTCAATTGAGTAGCCCCAGGCGTCAGCGAACGGGCCAAGCCGGTGATTAACAATCTTGGCATTCACTCCCCAGGAGGCGTGTTCAGTTGTTCGCTGTGCGTAAGAGAATATAAATGCCATATCGGCAACGCTAAATTCTTCAATATAATCCTGCGGGTTTTCCCGGGGAAGATTTCGGTCACGGTCCCAGGCGTTCAGTGTATTGGCGATGTTATCCACGCCTTGCCGGAAAATGCTGAGTGCAATGGTGCTTTCGGATGATTTCAGCGGATAGGCAACAGCCCCGTAATCGTAGCTGACGATGCCGGCAAATCGTTCGGAATGCATGTAGGCAATATCCAGGTCTTGCACCTGCGTAAGTCCGGCGGGATTCCAGTATGCGGCAGTTACGTCGTTGGTGATTGCTGCCTGTGCACTGCCCATGCCGAGTGCCCGTGCTCCTGCTCCCACAGAAAGAAAATCACCGCCGTACTTGGCATTGGTGAATGATTGGGCTCCTGCATCAAAGCTGAACAGTAACAGGAGGGAAAATAATACCGGGGTAATTTTCATTAATAAATCTATTGTATTTGCTACACAATATACTTTTTATAATGGGCAGATAAAACAAAACGGATAAGTTGCTTCTGTCGTACGCGGTTTTCGCAAATGTTATTCATTTTGTGATTCAGCTTCATTTTCTGTGTGTCAGAGTAGGGAACTTGCAATTCATCAGGGCAATTTCAGAGGCAGAAATTCATGCCAATTCCAACAGTTTACTGGTTGCGGTAAGAGGCAGGATTTGTTAGTATACACAGTCTGTAAAAAGGCGTTTTTGATACAGAATAAACACCATAACTGACCACAACTTCACCTCTTCATATGAAATTTAATGTATCCAGCAGTGATCTGAACGCAGGGTTGTCCGCAGTAATCGGAGCCGTGCCTACAAAAGCGACGCTTCCTATCCTTGAAACGATTCTGTTTGAAAGCGAAGACGGTCGGCTAAAACTAACGGCCACCGATCTTGAGATCTCCATTGTGGAATATATCCAGGCGGATATTGAAGAGGAGGGGGCAGTGGCGATCCCCGCAAAGCGCCTGCAGGAAACACTGCGTCAGCTGCCCAATATTCCGGTGTTTTTTACCGTGGATGAAGATCATAATGTGCAGTTCAGCACCGACAAGGGTAAATATAAACTGGTGGGTGAAGATTATGATGACTACCCCGAAATACCCGATTTAAGTGAGGGAGTCCGGCTGAGCACAGACACTAAACTGATTACCAACGCGATTCAAAGAACCATGTTTGCGGTATCCACGGATGACCTTAGACCCGCAATGATGGGTGTTTATTTTGATATTGGCACCGGTGGAAGTAAGTTTGTGGCAACAGATGGCCACCGCCTTGTACGCTTTGAAAACAGCGGCCTTGCCTCGGATCAGCCCCTGAATTTTATAGTGCCTGAAAAAGCGCTGAACCTTGTTTCAAAGGCACTGGACGCCAGTGAGTGCGACCTCACCATATCGGATGATCACGTACAGTTCAAAACCGGCAATACAATTATTATCACCCGCCTTATAAATGAGCAATACCCGAACTACGAATCTGTAATTCCGCGGGACAATGATAAAATTCTGCGGATTGATAAAGAACAGATGCTCTCCACAGTGCGCCGGGTTGCGGTATTTTCCAGCACAACCACGCGGCAAATCCGCCTGCAGCTGAAGGCAGATAAAATTACCATCCGGGCCGAGGATATTGATATGAGCAGCGAAGCGAAGGAGACCATAAGCTGCGAGTATGATGCCGGAGAGATGGAGATTGGATTTAATGCCAAATACCTGGCAGATATTCTCAGCAATGTAGAAAGTGACGAAGCCACATTTGAATTTTCCACGCCGAACCGCGCAGGAATCGTAAAGCCTTCGGAAGAGGGTGAAGGTGAAGATATGCTGATGCTCGTGATGCCGGTGATGCTGAACAGCTATGCCTGATAGATGTCTTCTGTAATCACTCTTACAACCGATTTTGGAGTACAGGATCACTACGTTGGAGTGTTAAAGGCGATGCTGATCTCAATTGCGCCCGAAGCGAGGCTAATTGATATATCACACCAAATCCCCCCGCAGGATATTATGGCTGGTGCCTGGGTCGTCCGGAATACTGCCATGCTCTACCCGCCTGACAGCGTTCATCTTGTGGTTGTTGATCCCGGTGTGGGAACTGCGCGCAAGCCCGTCGCCCTGCGCATTAACGACCAGTTTTTTGTCGGGCCTGATAACGGAATATTTTCGCTGATTGCAGATTCGCACAGCTATCAGGCCGTTGAGCTCACAAATACCGAGTACTGGCTGCCCAGCCAATCCCGTACGTTTCACGGCCGGGATATTTTTGCTCCTGTAGCTGCCCATTTGTCGCGCGGAGTGCCGCTTAATGACCTTGGAAAGCCGTCAGAACAGCTTGAAACCTATCGGTGGGCGGTCCCCATTTCCGATAAAGACGGGATCCAGGGATGGATTGTTCATATCGATCACTTTGGAAACCTGATCTCAAATATCCCTGGAAAGATGATCCGGGAAGCGGCAGCTGTCGCAGATCTTAAAATTTATGTTGGAAATACCATCCTGGAAAAAATTGTGGACACCTTTGGAGATGTGGAGGAGGGAGAGCCTGCAGCCTACATCGGCAGTTCGGGCGTTCTGGAAGTTGCTATCAACAAAGGCAGCGCCCGGCAGATGCTTGGAGTAGAGAAAGGGGCCCAGATTTCGATTGTGGTTCAGAAGTAGAATCTTCGTAACTCCTTTTATGTTACGACGTAGGTTTATACCCACCAAACCAATTGAATACTATGGATCTGACACTACGCGCACCCGACAGCGACCGCCACTCAATTATACTGCCCGGGGCAGCCTCTGAACTGGCAACACCCTATTCCGGCACAATCATTTCGGGCGGGGGAAAGGAGTATCCTATCGTAAAGAATATAGCCGACCTGCTCCCCGGCGGATTTTCCTATTCGATAGCCCAGCGCAGCAATCACCTGGGCCTTACTGCATCTGTTTATGAAGATCTCTGGCGTAACCGGTCGCTGTCAATCCTTACGGGAGAGTCGTTTCCCATCAGGAAAGAGAAAGAGCTTTTGCTGGACTGGCTTTCACCCCGCAGCGGGCATCGGTACCTGGATGTTGGGTGCTCCACTGCTCTGTACGGGCGAACCGTGAAGCAATACTGTCCGGAGGCTGAGGTTGCTGCAATAGATATTTCTGAACCTATGCTTCGCGAAGCCCGCAAGAAAGCACGAAAAGAGGGTACGGATCTGTTTTTGATCCGCTCAGATGCACGTTCTATGCCTTTTTTTGCAGAAACTTTCGACGGACTGATGATGGGAGGTACCCTGAATGAACTGACAGATACACTGAAGGTTTTGTATGAATGCAGGAGGGTACTGAAAACCGGCGGCACCTTTTTTATGATGCATTTACTAAAGTCCAAATCTATTACGGGGTGGTTGTTACAGAGCCCGGCCGGCTGGGGCGGTGTTCAGTTTTGGTCCATAAAAGAGAGTAACGAACTGTTCGGGCGGGCGGGGTTTCGGATTGAGGATCAATTTAGTGCAGGGATTGTCTGCTTTACAAAACTGATTGCAGTTTGATTGATTTTGACCTTTTTACAACCATAGATGCTCTTGGAACGGCAGTATTTGCGGTGTCCGGCGCAACAGCAGCAATTCGCAGCCGGTATGATATATTTGGAATCCTGGTGCTGGCATTTGTTACAGCTATCGGGGGCGGCACACTGCGGGACCTGTTAATCGGAAACACCCCTGTTGGGTGGCTGACCGATTCGCTCGCCATATGGTCAATTTTTGCAGGTTTTTTGCTGGCTTTGATTTTAAACCGCCGCATCAGTAAGTGGGAAGGCTGGCTGTTCTATTTTGATGCCGCAGGCCTGGGGCTCTTTACCGTAACCGGGACTCAAATTGCTCTGAATTCCGGTATGAGTGTGGGTATTTCTATTGCAATGGGTACTGTTACAGGCTGCTTCGGAGGGGTCATCCGGGATGTGCTTGCCGCCATCAAACCGCTGATTTTCCGGAAAGAAATTTATGCGTCCGCATCCGTTCTGGGAGGAGCCTTATTTGTTGCGGTGCTCTCGATATCAGGTTCACTTTTGTGGGCGCAGGTAACCGGTATTATAAGCACGATTTTGGTGCGTATAGTCGCTGTAAAATATCATCTTGAGCTGCCGCGGCTTCCCCGTTCCTCTACCTCTGAAAAGAATCTTTAATCAAGCCAAGAACCTGGTTCCATTCACGGCTCCAGGGTGCGGTCATCTCAAAATGTCCCGCATTTGCCTGGAGAACCAGTCGCGCACGACCGCCTTCTTTATTTACAAGTTTTACAAAATTTCGGCCAAAAAAGGGTGGAACGGGTGAATCAAATGCACCGGCTACTTCCGTATGTTCGGCTGTGAATGGAACAAGTTCGGCGGGGGATGTGTCGTTATATGCGCTGTCAGGTCTCTCCCCGAGCGATACAAGTTTTTCCACAGTCTCTTCTCCACAGGGGGAGGAACCATACTGCGCGTACTGTTCCAGGTTGTTAATTCCCGCCAGGGATAGAACGTGATGAATTGGAAGTGGATTTTCTGAATAGAGTGGGCTGCGTTCCGGAATATTTTCTCTTGAAGCCAGCCAGGTGGCAAGGTGTCCGCCGGCTGAATGTCCTGCAGCAACTATATGGCTTAGGTCAAGGTTGAATTTCTTCGCAATGCCTGGCAGGAAATCGGCAGCAGCTGCAACATCATTAAATGTGCCGGGATAGCCTCCCCCTTCATTGCCAAGCCGCCGGTATTCGATATTCCAAACAGCAACCCCCCGGAATGAAAGAGCTTCAGCCATCGGGGTAGTTAGCGAAACCCCAGGGTAAAGACTCTGCCAGCACCCGCCGTGAATGAGAATAACTACAGGGTGTGGGCCGCGTTTTTCGGGCAGCCAAAGGTCGGCAAACTGGAGAGAATCGGGCCCGATTTGAATTCGTTCAAATGACTCGTGTGTGTCCCTTTCCAAGATATCCTGCCAGGTTACCAGGCCCTGGGCGTTGGCGGCACAACTGATTAATATAAAGAAGAGAGTGATATAAAAATTTCGCATGAGCTAAATTTATAAAAATGATATGAACTCTGAACGGGAACTTTCTTTTATTATGGATAGCAACTATAATCAAACATAACGTAGAATCATGGCTGTTCAAACAAAACCACGGGAAAACGGAATAGCAACATCATTAACAGAGCGCGATGAAGTTATTCGAAGGTTTCAGGATATACGCTCATTCACCATGGAACTGGTTGAGCCTCTTGAAACTGAAGATTTCATCATACAAATTGTTGAGCATGCAAGCCCGGCAAAATGGCACCTTGCACACACAAGCTGGTTTTTTGAGGCATTTTTTCTTGAAAAAGCATCGGAGTCGTATCAAACAAAGCATCCACAGTATGGTTATCTCTTTAATTCCTACTATCTGCAGACCGGTGAACCTCACTGCCGAAATAAACGCGGCAACCTTTCCCGTCCTACAGTTCGGCAGGTGATGGACTACCGGGCCCATGTAAACGAGCATGTGCTTGAGTTTTTGAAAAACTGCAGTGATACTGAATTTGAGGAGTGGCGTTCAGTCATTGAGGTAGGGCTGCATCACGAACAGCAGCACCAGGAACTCTTGGTCACTGATTTGAAAATCATGTTTGGAAATAATCCGTTAAACCCAAAATACACAGACCGTTCCCGCCCGGAAGGAGTGCCGCAACAGCCTCTGAACTGGCACTCTTTTGCCGAGGGTGTGTATGAGGTTGGTCATCCCGGTGGTACATTTGGATATGATAATGAGTTTCCGCGTCACAAAACCTATATCCACGATTTTGAGCTGGCAGACCGCCTCATCACAAATGGTGAGTTTATGGAATTTATGAATGCAGGCGCGTACAGGGATCCCAAATTCTGGTTGGATGAAGGATATGCTATGGTAGTGGAAAAAGGGTGGAACTCCCCGCTATACTGGCAAAAGAAAGACGATGAATGGGTTCACTTTACGCTGAATGGACTCGAGCCTGTTGATCCCAACGAACCGGTTACTCATGTAAGTTATTTTGAAGCGGATGCTTATGCGCGATGGGCCGGTTACCGGCTGCCAACTGAATTTGAGTGGGAGCTGGCAGCAGCCCCTAAAAAGGTTAATGGCAATTTTGTAGATCAGCGTTATTTTCATCCCTCATCCGCCAACCCCGATCAACCCGGGTTGAAACAGATGTTCGGTGATGTGTGGCAGTGGACGCGAAGTTCGTATGCTGCCTATCCCGGCTACGAAACCTTTCCGGGCGCACTTGGCGAATATAATGGTAAATTTATGTGCAATCAGTATGTGTTGCGTGGCGGATCATGCGCTACCTCTGCTTTACATTATAGGAAAACCTACCGTAATTTCTTTCATGCAAAATTCCGCTGGCAGTTTACCGGTATCCGGCTGGCACGATAAATAATCCGGCTCAGTCGTTTACACTTAAAACTAGTGTATTAACCACGAAGTTCGCTAAGTACGCAAAGTATTTATAATCAGCAATTTAATGCCTGTAAAGTATATACTAATTAAGTGGTATTGACACTAGTATCATCAACTGTAGAAAATTTAATGAAATTGTATGACCAAGCCCTACATGGCTGACAAAAAGAGCAGCAAAATTGAAGCAGATGAGATAGTATCCGGGCTGACCGGTGAACAGAAAACACTCCCCAGTAAATATTTTTACGATGAGCGGGGATCAGAATTGTTTGAACGGATTTGCGCGCTGGATGAATACTATCCGACCGATGCGGAAGTGGAAATTATGAGCGAGTCTATTGGGGATATTTGCAATGAGATTGGTGAAAATGTTCAACTGATTGAGCTGGGTAGTGGAAGTAGCATGAAAACAAGGTTACTTCTGAATCACCTTACACTCTTGCAAATGTATGTGCCTGTGGATATATCCGGTGAATTTCTTGAAAAAACAGCTGAGCAGCTTCGCCGGGAGTATCGGGCCGTGTCGATCATGCCGGTTGCTGCAGATTATACTGCTCCTTTTCCTTTGCCCAGTTCCCCGGAGGTGGAAAAAAGGGTGGTCTATTACCCGGGGTCTACCATTGGGAATTTTACCCGTCAGAATGCCCGTCAGTTTCTCAAAAGCATTGCCGGTATGTTATCAGAAGGCGATGGAATGCTTGTTGGTGTGGATTTGAAGAAAGATGTAGCTGTTATTGAAGCGGCATATAATGATTCGAAAGGCGTGACAGCAGCATTTAATAAAAATATTCTGCACAGGCTGAACCGTGAGCTCGATGCAAACTTTGATATTGACAGCTTTAGGCACGAAGCTGTTTATAATAAACAGGAAGGAAGAATTGAGATGCACCTGCTCAGTGATATCGATCAGTCAGCAGAAGTTTGCGGCAGCACATTTCATTTCAGTAAAGGTGAAACGATCCATACCGAAAACTCATACAAGTATACAGTTGAAGAGTTTGAGGAGCTTGCCGAAGATCTTTTTGTAAGGCAAAAAACCTGGACGGATAAACGGGAATATTTTAGTGTGCACTATTTTAAGAGGGTTTGATCGGCCATCTGCTTTTGTAACATAAACCTGAGTTCGATTCTTAAATTTGTCAAATACTGCCAAAAAGAGCCCTATTTAAGTTAATTTATCAACAATTCTGTCATGCCACGTTCCGGCGTGGCATCTCCTGCCTTTAAAAAGAACAGTATCCACCAGCACGCGGAAATTCGAGATGACGTCCTTTTTGGACTGTTGTTACCATTATTTTTTAATCGAACTCAGGTTTTAACTATCACGACAGGAACGTGGCCACCCTTTGACGTTACTCCCAAAGACTGCGCTGATTACCATGTGCAGGCAGGCCATTGTTGTCGGCAAGCATTTTTGCGGTATGAAGCAGGTTCCAGGTCATAAACGTCGTGTTTCGGTTTGTGAAATCATTTTCGGGTCCACCGGAGTTTTCGTCTGCATATGATTTCCCGGGTCCAACTTCACCGATCCAGCCGGCATCTGCCTGGGGTGGTATGGTGTAGCCAATATGCTGCAGTCCATATAATAAACTCATGGAGCAGTGTTTCACGCCATCTTCATTCCCGGTGATAATACATCCGCCTGTTCGTCCATAATAGGAGTACTGCCCCTTGTTGTTTTTATAACCGGAAAAACCGTATAGACGCTCAATCACAAGGGTTGCCACAGATGATTTTTCTCCCAGCCAGATAGGCGTGCCAATAATCAAAATATTAGCATCCATAACTTTTTTCTGTATGGAGGGCCAATCATCCTTTTCCCAACCATGCTCCCGCATGTCAGGATAAACACCGATGGCAACGTCGTAATCAACGGGGCGAAGAATTTCAGTCTTAACGCCAACAGAATCCATTATCTCTTTTGAAAGATTCATGAGAGCTTCCGTGTGGGATTTTTCAGGCGATTTTTTTAGTGTGCAATTCAGAAAGAGTGCACTGAGGCCGGAAAAATCGTATGGATTTTCATCGATCCATCTTTTTTGTATCGCATTAAGAGAGTGTTTCATAATGTCCGTGAAATGAGTTTATTTATGAGTGCTGAAATCAATTACTGTGGTGAATGAGGCCCAACACTACCTGAATGTTTATGCTGAAAAGGCGCAGGCTATTGGTGCCGATCGCGCAAATATTTAAATTAATGTACGGTTTAACCTACGGTATGCAGGCAGGGATTGTGTAATATTTCTCTCACATTTTAATGAGGGAACTAAATAGAAAGAGTTCTGAACTGAACGTTTTTAGCTTGTATACCATTTGATAAATCGTACAAATGCAACCACTTAACTAATTAAATCATAAAATTATGCCTACAAGAACAGCAACAGCGAAATGGGAAGGAGATCTCAAGAATGGCAGTGGCACACTGAATACCGAAAGCGGAGTAGTTGAAGCGAAATACAACTTTGAGTCCAGGTTTGAAACAGGGGATGAAACGAATCCCGAAGAATTAATCGGCGCTGCGCACGCTGGTTGTTTTTCAATGGCCCTTTCCAATGAGCTGGCCAGTGCAGGCCACGATCCGAAGTCAGTTGAAACAAAGGCAGAAGTTAATTTAGATCTGAGCGGAGATGGGCCGGAAATTACAACCATTCGCCTGATTTCCTCTGCACATGTACCAGGAATCGATAAAGATGAGTTCATGAAAATTGCAAATGGAGCCAAGGAAGGCTGCCCCGTATCGAAAGTTCTTGCAGGCGCAAAGATTGAACTTGATATCACGCTAAACGCCTGATCAACAGGAAGTCAATACAAAGAAATATTAGGCCGCTTTCTGGTTTGTCGGGGAGCGGCCTTTTTTATCACACAATGGTATACTCTCAAACGCGGAGATACTTTAGAAGTATTAAAAGCACGCCAAAAAAAGCGCTTCCCTCAGTGTGTTGAAACCGTGAAACCTGAACAGATTCGCCTGATAAGGCTGTAATTTAAGGAAAGGCTCTATTTTGATCTAAACCCGATTATTCTGATCTTTGGGCAACATAAATAGAATGTCAATATCAGGTTTCTGATAACAGGTTAAAGCAAAAAATATACCATGGCAAAGGTTGAAGTGGTGATGCCCCAAATGGGCGAATCGGTAATGGAAGGGGAAGTGATTGAATGGCTCAAAAATATTGGAGACACCGTTGAGGTGGATGAGCCTTTGCTCGAAATCGCCACAGATAAGGTGGATACGGAAGTGCCTTCACCGGAAGCGGGTACACTTGTTGAGATTTTAGTGAAGGCTGATGAGACCGTTGAGGTAGGGCAGGCAATTGCCATTATTGATACGGAAGGAGGAGAGCCGGAATCTTCAGGGAGTGACGGGGCTGACGAAAGTGACGAGCAAGACGGGGATGAACAAGAAGCGGATCAACAAGAAGAAACGTCCGAAAAAGAAGAGCAGGAAGAAGAACCTGCAGCAGCTACCGGCAGTAGTGAGTCATCGCCGTCTTCAAACGGAGAGGGTGAGCGTATCGAAGTGGTGATGCCCCAGATGGGCGAATCGGTCATGGAAGGTGAGGTCATCGAGTGGTTGAAAAGTGTTGGTGATACCATAGAGGTTGATGAGCCGCTTTTGGAGATTGCAACGGATAAAGTGGATACGGAAGTACCATCACCCGAAGCCGGTACCCTGGCAGAAATTTTAGTAGAAGCCGGGGATACGGTGGAAGTAGGCCAGGCCATTGCAATTATTTCGACGGGTAAAGCGGCGGCCGGCGGTGCCCGGGAAGAGAAGAAACAGCAGGACAAAGAACCTGCAGAGGCATCAGTTTCTGACAGTACAGCCGGGAAAGAAGCTGTGCAGAAACAAGAAGGCTCGGAACCGCAGCGTATTGGAAGCGACGGCAGATTTTTCTCTCCGCTCGTACGCTCTATCGCTAAAGAGGAGGGCATTTCGCAGGAAGAGCTGGAGTCTATTGAAGGAAGCGGCAAAGATGGTCGTGTTTCGAAAGATGATGTGCTTTCTTACCTGGAAGACCGAAAAGCAGGTAAGGTTTCGGCACCTGAAAAAGAAACCTCCGCATCAGGCGGCCTGAAAAAGCCAACATCACAGCCTCAGCAAAAGAAGACTGTGGGAGACGGCAAAATCTCAGCCGGCGAATTGAACGTTTCGCGTCCGCATGAAAATGTGGAGGTAATTAAGATGGATCGTATGCGCAAGATGATTGCTGAACATATGGTTCGATCGAAACAGACGTCGGCTCACGTGACTACCTTCAGCGAGGTTGATGTAACGAATATTGTGAAATGGCGGAATAAGAATAAGGCGAAATTCCAGGAGCAAACCGGTATTAAGCTTACATTTACCCCGATCTTTATTGAGGCGTTCATCAAAACTATTGGTGAGTTTCCTCTGATTAACAGTTCGGTAGACGGCGATGAGATTATCCTGAAGAAAGATATAAACTTCGGGCTGGCGGTTGCGCTGGGAGAAGGTGGCCGCGGCGGGTTGATTGTTCCCGTGATTAAGCAGGCACAGGACAAGAATCTCGCAGGCCTCGCCAAGTCGGTCAACGATCTGGCCGCTAAGGCTCGTAACAAAGAGCTTAGTCCGGATGATCTGGTGGGCGGCACGATCACTCTTACCAACTACGGGAGTGTTGGGAATCTTATGGGCACGCCTATCATCAATCAGCCACAGGTAGCCATCCTGGGAACCGGTGTGATTGAAAAGCGTCCGGTGGTCCGGGAAACATCTGAAGGAGATGTGATTGCTATACGCCACATGATGTTCCTCTCAATGAGCTACGATCACAGGATTATTGACGGGGCTCACGGAGGAGCTTTTACAAGTCGTGTGAAGCAGCTCCTGGAGGATTTCGATCCTGACCGCGCAATTTAGGGTGTGAGCCGGGATAATCGGTACATCCCACTGGTTTGTAGTTAGCAGAGGCACGACTATAGACGCAGTGGAACAAGAAAAACAGGAATTTTAAATAAGCGGGGTTGAGAAATCAGCACCGCTTCTTTTTTCTACAAACCATGAGTGAGAAATCAACGTTATCGGGAACAAAAGAGACCCTGGCAGTTTACCGTTCTGTGCATGACGTGCGGGAGGCCGTGAAAAAACATCGGCAAGAGGGCTTGGTCATTGGTTTTGTACCCACAATGGGTGCACTTCATGAAGGGCATTTGTCGCTGATCCGCATTGCGAAGGAGAAATCGGATGTAGTAGTGGTGTCGATATTTGTGAATCCTACCCAGTTCGGCCCCAACGAAGATTATGACAGCTATCCGCGTCAGCTACGGGACGATATTGATATTTGCAGGGATGCGGGCGTAGGTATTGTATTTGCACCGGAGCGGGATGAAATCTATCCGGGTAAACAGTATTTGACTATAGGTATCGATGAACTAAACAACCACATGTGCGGTGCCAGCCGCCCCGGCTTTTTTGAAGGAATTATCCAGGTGGTGAATAAACTTTTCAATATTGTGGAACCGGATCTGGCAGTATTTGGACAAAAGGATATCCAGCAGGTGCAGATCATCCGGCAGATGGTGAAGGAGTTTAGCCATGGCGTGGAAATTGTGTCGGGGCCTATTCGGCGCGCGAATGATGGACTGGCGCTCAGCAGCCGGAATACCTATCTCAGCGAGGATGAACGGGTAATCGCACCGGGACTTTACCGGGCACTTCAATATATTGAGCAGCAAATCCACTCTGGTGTTACGGAACCAAAGCTTCTCCTGGAGCATCAAAAAAGTGAGCTGGAAGCAAAAGGTTTCAGAATTGATTATCTTAACGTGTTTTCGATGAAAACGCTGCAGCCGGTTTCAACGTTACCAAAAGGAAGCACGTACATTCTTGCAGGTGCAGCCTGGCTCGGGGAAACAAGACTGATTGATAATATTTTGATTGAATTTTAAGTGATTGTGGGTCATGAAATTAACCATGTTTAAATCGAAACTTCATCAGATGCGGGTTACTGAAGCCAACCTGATGTACGAGGGTAGCATCACGATTGATGAAGATCTGCTGGATATGGCCAATATTCTGCCGTATGAAAAGGTACAGGTAGTGAATATCACCAACGGTTCCCGCCTGGAAACCTATACGATTCCCGGAGAGCGGGGAAGCCGTATCTGCTGCATGAACGGTGCTGCTGCCCGCCTCACGCAGGTAGACGACCGCGTGATTGTGATGGCGTATGCCGAGATGGAGCCCAAAGAGGCAAGAGAGTTTAAACCCACTGTTGTAGTCGTTGATGAAGATAATAATCCAAAAGATATCCTGCAGAACGTGTCTCACGGCCAAAAATATGGCCTGGAAAATGGCTTGGTAGAAGAGAGTTAAATTCTAAATTGGCCGGAAGAGCAGATTCGAGTTGGATTTGAAAGCAGGGATTAAAATCTTCTATTACCTGCACCCTGCACCCTGCACCCTGCACCCTGCACCCTGCACCCTGCACCCTGCACCCTGCACCCTGCACCCTGCACCCTGCACCCTGCACCCTGC
>JAWLEH010000066.1:0-17878 GCA_041686215.1 Balneolaceae bacterium
AAGCTTAGATTACGGTAAAACATGAGTAGAACTAACAGTAATAGTTCTCGTGCTTTATTCTATATTCTTGCCGGCCAGTCGAATATGAATGGCCATGGTTTTGTGAAAGATCTGCCGCCTGAATTAAACAAGCAGCAGGAGGGAGTGTGGATTTATAATCCCAACCGTGGGGATGACCAGCAAGAGCCTGACCCGGAAGGATATTGGGAAATCCTTCAACCGGGTCACGGTTCGGGGGCAGCTGTAAACAAGGGTCAACGAATCCTCTCAGATCGTTTTGGCCCTGAACTATCATTTGCAAAGCGAATACGCGAAAAAAAGCCGAATCACACCATTCTGATTTACAAATATGCCAAAGGCGGTTCCTCCATTCATCCGGATATCAAGACCGGCTGGGGGTGCTGGGACCCCGATTACACACGTGGAAACGGAATAAACCAGTGGACTCATTTCAGTTATCACCTGCACCGCTGCCTGAAAAAGGCTGAGGAGAATTTTGGGGCAATTCGTATCTCCGGGATTCTATGGCACCAGGGAGAGAGTGATGCATCGCACACCCGATCGATTGCAGAGGTATATGAAAATAAACTGACCCGGCTTCTAAACAGTATGCGAGAGGAGATTGGTGACGGGAAACTGCCGGTAGCTGTTGGCCGGATATCAGATTCAATGATGGGTCGCGGTAAACGAAACACCACCTACCCGTTTGGAGAAATTGTGATGGCGGCACAACAGAAATTCACAAAAAAGGATCCTCAGTCAGCACTGGTGACTCTCCCCGATGGCCACGGGTTTATTGACGAGTGGCATTATGATAGCCAGGCGTACATTGATCTTGGACATCGTTTTGCGGAAGCCATAATGAAGTCCGGTAAAGTAAAATTGGGTGACTAAGCTTCTTTTGTGTGGAATAGCTGTTGAAAGATTACCGTGCATTTGCTTTGTTAAATTCAGATAATGACTTCTGCGATACTCAAATTTATCGAAAAGAATGTTTCATCTATTCAGATAAATCAGCTTAGTAAATCAATCAAAACCATCTTTATGAAAAAATTGACCCTTCTTTTGCTGACAATATTTTGGACAGTGAGCGCCTCAGCCCAGGAAGACATCAGGCTGAACCAGGTTGGTTTCTATCCGGGCGGGGAGAAGATAGCTGTGATAGTATCGGATGAACAGGTTTCCTTCCGTCTGCTGGATCATGAAACCGGTGAGACCGTATTTAGCGGGGAGTCATCTGCACCCAAAAAATGGTCCTATTCAGATGAGACCGTCGTATTGGCTGACTTCTCAGAATTTACAGAAACGGGCCGCTACGTGATCTCTTCTGATGGGTTTGGTAAATCTCCCGAATTTACGATTCAAGAACATGTTCACGAAACCCTTACTCTTGCTTCTCTGAAATACTATTATTTCAACCGCGCATCAACTAAACTGGAAAATAAGTTTGCCGGGGACTGGACAAGGCCTTTGGGGCACCCTGATGATGAGGTGTATGTTCACGAATCGGCAGCGTCCGAGAAACGGCCGGAAGGCACCGTGATATCGGCACCAAAAGGATGGTATGATGCGGGCGATTTTAACAAATATGTGGTGAACTCGGGGATCAGTACCTATACACTTATGGCGGCTTATGAGCACTTTCCTGAATATTTTGATGCAGTGGATCTGAATATTCCCGAAAGTGATAATGATATACCGGATATCCTGGATGAGATCCGTTGGAACCTGGACTGGATGATGGACATGCAGGATCCGAATGACGGAGGAGTGTATCACAAACTGACAACAAAAGATTTTGCAGGAATGGTGATGCCTCATGAGGCGACTGCGAACCGATTTGTAGTGATGAAATCGACGTCAGCTACATTGAACTTTGCAGCAGCTATGGCGACAGCCGCACGGGTGTATAAAGAGATTGACCCTGATTTTGCGACCATGGTTTTAAAAGCTGCAAGAGAAGCATGGAATTGGGCAGATGAAAATCCCGGTTTGGTTTACAACCAACCAGATGACATCGGTACGGGTGCGTACGGTGATAACAATCTGAATGATGAATTCGACTGGGCTGCGGCTGAGTTATATATCACAACCGGTGAGGACTCGTTTTGGGAGGTGTTCAACCAGCATGAACAAAATGTTGGAATTCCCGGGTGGCAGTCCGTTCGTCCGTTAGCATGGGTTTCACTGGCTCATCACATAGAGAATCTTACGGATGCGGCGGATCACGCTACCATAAAAAACAGAATCATACAACAGGCGGATCAATTGATGAACGAAGTACATAATTCTGCATATGGTGTGAGCATGGGGCAGGATCCGGGAGATTTTGTGTGGGGCAGCAACTCGACGGCACTCAATCAGTCGGTACTTCTAATACAGGGTTATAAATTAACGAAGGATGAATCGTACCTGGACGCGGCACAATCGAACCTGGATTATGTTTTGGGCCGAAACGCCACCGGGTATTCGTTTGTAACCGGGTTTGGTGAACGGTCCCCAATGGATCCACATCACCGGCAGTCGGCCGCAGATGATGTACCCGATCCGGTTCCGGGAATGCTGGTTGGCGGCCCTCATGACGGTCAGCAGGATGGGTGCAGTTATCCTTCCGACTTGCCAGCCAGGTCGTATGTGGATGACTGGTGCAGCTATTCAACCAACGAGGTGACCATCAACTGGAATGCACCGCTGGTATATGTGGCGGCCGGGCTTGATCACTTTCGGTCAGGACGTGTAAAATCGTCGCGTAATATCGACAAGTAAGAGCTTTTTAATTGAATTGAGATCAGGATGCAAGGCACAAGGTACATGTTATTATAGATCGAAAATCGCTACGTCTCATAAATCGGAAATCAGTCAGCTAAGTATCTCAGTTAATTTCAAAGTCCACATGGATATTCGATTGATCAGATTTCCGATATGCGATGTGCGACTTTTTAATTCAAAGGTACACGATCTCTGGTAATAATCCCTCTTTGGCTTCTGTTTTTAATGCGCATATATAAAATTAGACATACGCATTTATCAAGGCTACACATTATGGCGAAAAAAACACTAATCCTTACGATCGAAGAAAATATTAAAGAGCGGGCAAAACGGATTGCCAGGAGCCTGGGAATCAGTATCTCTCAATTGTTTGAAGAGGCAGTTTCCCGCGAAGAAGAACCAGAAGAGTACACACCCAGACCCGGAAGTGTCACGGAAAAAATTTACCATTTGATCCCTGAGTCGGAAAAATTTGACTCCTACGATTATAAAAAACTGAAAGAAGAAGCACTTCGGGATAAATATGACTTATAGAACTGTTCTGATAGATACAAACATATGTATTGACGCAGCACTGGATCTGAAGTGGCCCGATTTTGAAGACGCTATTCACTACAGGGCTGCCGTTTCTTCGGACTGTGAAGCGATTGTCAAGAGGAATAAAACTGATTTTAAACAATCAGAACTTCCTGTTATTACGCCACCTGAATTATTTGATAGATATAGCTAAGCCCTGATTTTGAAAACGAGTTAAAAAGTATATGAAAACAGTTTTGGAAATATTTTAAAAAACTGACTCTTAGCACTAATTTACCAGTTAATTAATTTCCAAATCACAAATCAATCAACCCTATTCAATGATCAATATCCCGAATGATGTTTCAGAAAGTGAAATATTCCAAACCGTTGAGAAATTCATCGGGGACAAAGGATTTTCCATTGTAGATAAAGATGATAAGAGGCCCTGGGGTGGGTTTTTGGTGATAGATGAAAAGCAGGCCGAAGAATTTATTACAGCATTCTTTCCCACTCTCAGCGTGGAAGATTTTAAAGGGTTTGAGAAGCTGAGCCCGAAAATACTCCTGGTGGCCCCCGGAAAACGGCTTTCGTGGCAATACCACCACAGGCGGGCGGAGATTTGGCGCGTCATTGGTGGCCGGGCCGGGGTGGTTGTGAGTGATACAGATGAACAAACCCCGGTAAAAGAGCTGGAACCTGGCGACTCGGTCAGCCTTAAACAGGGTGAGCGCCATCGCCTGGTGGGGCTGGATGAGTGGGGCATACTTGCCGAAATATGGAAGCACACCGATCCGCAAAATCCATCTGATGAAGATGATATTGTGCGGGTAGAAGATGATTTTGGGCGGTAAGGAGTGTTAACGTTCTCTTTTCGTACAGGTGGTTTTCCGCCCTGTGAGTTTCACGATACATAAAGATTTTTCCCGGAAAACTCAGGTTTATGCTACACTTTACCCTGCCTTTGAACTATGATAAACCCCGGTTTTGCAAATCAATCATTACGACCCATTGAGGAAAAGGAAACAAAAAGGTACAGTGCCGGTATCAGTGAGCAGCAAGATTGCGACTTCGGATTTTATTGATTGCTGAACATACAACTTTTCAAGCTCTTACTTTTTAAACTTGCTTAGCAGAGATCACATATGTGAGGCAGGTTGGTAAAGAACAGAAGCCGGACTAAATTTCTAATCAAAAGACAATGGATTCAGTTTATGGAATCCACAAGAAACCTTTATCTTTTAAAATCAACCTCAATAGTTAAAAACTGCATCATGAAGAAAAATATACTCTTTACCTTGTTATCAGTAGTACTCTTATTACCGCTTACATTTACAGAATCGGCCGAAGCCCAGTGGGCGGTTGGAGCTTCTTACGAAGTGCGCGATGAGGATCCCACAAATGGATTCGGCGCAAGAGTTGAGAGGAGTATTTTGTCGGCTGTACCGGTTGTTGACCTGGGCTTGCGTGCTCATTTCAGCTATTTCAACGAAACGAATGAGGCTGGATCCGGAAACCTTACGATTGACCGAACCTTTGAAAGTTACGATATTGGGCTTGCTGCAACAGGTGGTGTTAATGTCGGGCTTGTTAAACCGTACGTTGGACTTGGAATCGGTTGGGATAATTCAAGCCTTGAATATTCCGAGGACATAGGCGGCACCGGAGTTGATTTTCAGGAACAGTTTGAGACGGATGACTTGTACTGGAACGGGTTCGTTGGTGCAGAAGTGACGCTGCTGCCGGTTATCAATCCATTTATCGAATACCGGTTTACAAAAATTTCCGGCAGGGATAACATCGAACTCGAAAATGTGAGCCGGCTTGCACTTGGAGTTTCTTTGCGATTTTGATCGGAACCATCAATTTTGTTTAATACATTATAGAAGGCGATCAGTTACTGGTCGCCTTTTTTATATTGAATTGATGCGAAAAACGTTTACACAATCAGATCAAACGAAAAGTTGGTCCGTTTGGTTTTGATAAACAGGCAAACAATTGACCCACAATGGCTAAGTTGGATACCAGCGTTAAAGGAAATATAGATCAGCTTCCGCTCGGAAAGCTCGAAAAAAGTACGCTCGACGAGTTATTAGATCTGTGTCACACTCACCTCGATGAAACAGATGACGTTCTCATTACCCGTGCATTTAAACTTTGTTATCACTCACATAAGGACGTGAAACGGGCATCGGGTGAACCCTACTACCTTCACCCGGTTGAAGTTGCTAAGATAATGGCGGCCGAATTTACAATCGATGATGAGTCGGTTGCCGCAGCTTTACTCCACGATACGGTTGAGGATACAATTGTAACGCTCGACGACATCCGAAGTGATTTTGGAGATGTGGTTGCTCACCTGATTGATGGAGTCACCAAAATAACCGGTGTGTTTGAAAACCGGAATTCTAAACAGGCGGAAACGTTCATGAAACTTCTGCTCTCCATGGCGGAAGATATTCGTGTTGTACTGATTAAATTTGCTGACCGGCTGCATAATATGCGTACCATAAGCCATTTGCCGCGGCAGAAGCAGCTGAAGAAGGCTACGGAAACAATGGAGCTTTATGCGCCGCTTGCCCACCGGTTCGGCCTGTTTAAGATCAAAAATGAGTTTGAAGATCTGTGCTTTAAAGTAATTGACCCGAATTCTTTTAAGTTTATTGCACGAAAACTGAAAGAGAAGAAAGAGGCTCGCGAGAAGTTTATTGAAGAGTTCATGACCCCTATCAAGGAGGAGCTTTCAGACTACAATTTTAATTTTGAAATTAAAGGGCGCCCCAAACATATTTACAGCATCTACCGGAAGATGCAGAATCAGCAGAAGCCGTTTGAAGAAATTTATGACCTGTTTGCCATTCGCATCATCCTGGAAACTCCTCACACGAAAGAGGATTGCTGGCGTGTATATTCCATCATCACAGACTGGTACACCCCGATCCCAAAGCGTTTTCGTGATTTTATCTCTGTCCCAAAAGCAAATGGGTATCAATCGCTGCATACAACGGTAATCACCAGGCAGGGAAGAAAGGTTGAAGTGCAGATCAGAACACGCAAAATGGACGATATTGCCGAACACGGCCTGGCAGCGCACTGGAAATACAAAGAGGGTGAAGAAAGCGGGAGCCAGGAACTTGATAAATTTGTAACGTGGGTTCGCGACGTACTCGATAATCCACGGCCTGATGCAGCCACAGAATTTGTAAAAGATTTTCAGCTGAATCTCTACCAGGATGAAATATATGTTTTTACACCGGACGGAGAGCTGAAAACACTACCGAAAGGTGCATCCTGTATTGACTTTGCCTTTGAAATACACAGCGAAATCGGTGAGCGCGCAATCGCATCAAAAGTGAACGGGAAGATGGTTCCGCTCAGACAAAAACTGAAAATTGGCGACCAGGTTGAGATTATTACCGGTAACAAAATCAACCTCAATCCCGATTGGATGGAGGATGTGGTAACTCATAAGGCAAAAGCACGGCTCCGGCAATTTATTAAACAGAAAGAGCGAAAAGTGTCCGACCAGGGACGCGAACAGTGGGAGAAGAAAGCGAAGAAAGGAAAGATTGAAATATCAGACCAGGAGCTTACGAAAATTGCGCACCGTTTTGGATTTGATGCCACACAGGATATGTTTTACGAAATTGGAAACGGGGCGTTTGATGTAAACGAGCTGTACGAAAAGGTAAAAGAGTATAAAAGTAAAGGCCGCCTCGAAAAAGAGCAGCAAGAGGATGAACAGAAGGTAAGCGATAAAGAGATTCAGGAGGATTATATTTCATCTGCGCGCTCCGTGGGTGAAGACAAAGCGCTGCTTGTAGAGGGAGAATTAAGCAATGTAAAATACTCCTACGCCAACTGCTGCAATCCAATACCGGGAGATAATGTGATTGGGTTTATCAGTCGAAACGGGGATGTGAAGATTCACCGGTCAAATTGTAAAAATGCGCATCATCTGCTGAAAACGGACGGAGAACGAATTGTGGATGTTACCTGGTCTAAAAATATTGACACCAAGTTTCTTGGGGGCGTAAAAGTGATTGGTGAAGACCGGGTTGGCCTTGTGAATGATCTAACCGAAATACTCTCAAAATCACTTCAAACTAATATGAAAAGTATCAACGTAAGCAGTGAGGGAGGAATGTTTGAAGGTATTCTGGCAGTATACATTAATGACCTTGAACATCTCGAACGGGTTATCAACCGTCTTGAGCGGGTTGAGGGCGTGAAAACGGTTATGCGATATGAATAGGTCGGTTTTGTGCACATTCTATGAATGCAATCGAAATAATTAATAATTTTTTTTCTGATCATCTGTTATCTTGTAGACGCTTAGGTTAATAGAAATAACTATTTATAAATTAATTAATTAAGATGGTTACGTACACAAAAAGAGATATCGTTAGAGCGGTGGCAGATGAGATGGATGTACCTCTTAACAAGGCAGAACCATGGGTAGAAACGGTAATTGGTGCCTTAAGAGGAAAAATGATGGATGCCGATCCCACATGCAGAATTGAACTTCGGGATTTTGGGGTTTTTGAGGTGAAAAAAACAAAAGCCAAACCAAAAGCGAGAAACCCGAAAACAAACGAAGAAATCTTTGTGCCGGCTCATCGTAAAACACATTTCAAACCCAGCAAACGGCTTAAAAAGTTTTTGAAGCAGCCGTTGAAAAATCTGGAAAACAGCGATGACTAATGAACCAGGCTTTCGGTCGGCTTTTAGGTGTGGATGTGGGAGGGAAGCGAGTAGGACTGGCCCGAACCGACCCGCTTAAAACTTTTGCCTCTACAATAGGTACATTTTCTCCTAAAGAGAGTTTTCGGGTCATCAAGGCACAAGTGAAAATGGAAGGACCCATTGAAGGCATTGTTGTTGGATGGCCGTTAACCCCACAGGGAGACCGAACACACGCAACATCCCTGGTTGAAGAATATATAAAACAACTCCGGCAGAGATTTCCCGATATCACGGTTTATACCATCGATGAGCGTTACTCTTCGCGAAAGGCAGAACAAATAATGATAGCATCAGGTGTTCCAAAAAAGAAGCGGCGTAAAAAAGGACGTGTGGATCAGGCTGCAGCTGCGTACCTTTTACAGGAATTCTTAGAATCAAACCCCTCTATTTAATATGGCGATTTTACCGATCGTAACATACGATGACAATGTGTTACGGGAAAAGACAAAACCAATAAGCGAAAACAGCAATGAACTCCAGGAGCTTATTGACGACATGTTTCAAACCATGTACAATTCGAGCGGTGTGGGCCTTGCTGCGCCGCAAGTTGGTAAACTGGACCGGTTGTTTGTGATGGATGCTGATACCATTACTGAAGAATTGGAAGAATCGAATCTTGGTCCAATGGTATTTATTAACCCAACTATTATATCAACATCCGGTGATGAATTGAAAATGGAAGAGGGATGCCTGAGTATACCTGATGTTCGGGATGATGTGAAGAGACCACTAAACGTGAGAATCCGCTATAAAGACCGAAAGTTTAAGCAGCAGGAAAAAGAGTTTACGGGCTGGATTTCGCGGATCATTCAGCATGAGTATGATCATCTTGAGGGAGTTCTTTTCCTCGATTATCTGAGTGCATTTCGGAAACGGCTGCACCGGTCAAGCCTCAAAAAAATTGACCGCGGTGAGCTGGAAACTGATTACCCGCTGGTTCCCAAAAAGGGACTTGTTTAGATGGCACACCCTCTGCGTATAGTTTTTATGGGTTCTCCTGATTTTGCAGTACCGACCCTTGAGCGGCTGCACCAAACAACACACAAGGTTGTTTCGGTTATCAGCGGAACGGATAAACGACGAAGCAGACGGGGAGAACCCGTGCCCACACCGGTAAAACAAAAAGCCCTTGAGCTCGGATTGAGCACGTTTGATGCGGATGATATGAAAGATCCGGCCCTTCACTCTCACCTTAAAGAGCTGAATGCAGACCTGTTTGTGGTTGTAGCATTTAAAATTTTACCACAGTTTCTGCTGGATATTCCCTCGCATGGTTCGGTGAATCTTCATGCCTCCCTTTTACCAAAGTACCGGGGAGCGGCACCGATTCACTGGGCTGTAATAAATGGAGAGGAGCAGACCGGGTGTACGGTATTTTTTCTGGACAGGGGTGTAGATACAGGAAATATTATTAAACAAAAGAAAATATCCATCGGTCCGGATGAAACCACAGGTGACGTTTATGAACGGCTCAAACTGCTTGGGGCGAAAGTCATGACAGATGCTGTAGAGGAAATTGCGTCAGGTACCGTAATACCGTGGGAACAGGATGAACGGAATGCATCCGGTGCACCGAAACTGTTTAAGGAAAATACGCGAATCAACTTTGATAAACCGGCTGCAGATCTGCACAATTTTATACGGGGACTCAATCCGTTTCCTGTTGCCTGGTGCATGTATGGTAATAAAAAAATGAATGTATATAAATCCCGTATTGGCCCGTATGAAGACCTGAATCCCGGTGAATTTTCTTTTTCCGGGAATAAACTTCTTGCAGGAACAGGTGACGGAACAATTGAATTATTAAAAGTGCAGCTGCCGGGCACAAAAAAAATGAGCGGACCAGAATTTGCAAATGGGTACAATCTGGATATTACACTGCAGTAAAGAAGAAGAAAAGCTATTGACTTATAGCAATTAATTTGTGATATACTGATCAAAATAATCTCGAATAGTCTAAATAACTGTGAACATGGAGTTATCCCCACTACTACAAGCCGCCAGAGATGGTGATCTGGAACGGGTAAAATCGCTACAACTGGAGGGAGAAGACCTGAATCAAACACATAAAAACGGATCTACAGCACTTATATATGCTGCCGAAAACGGACATCTGGATGTCGTGAAGTATCTTATTGAAAATGGTGCGGATCCTGTGGTTACTACAAAAATGGGTGGAACTGCCCTGAGCCGTGCTGCCGAACAGGCAGATCCTGAGATTTTAAGCTACCTGCTGGATGCAGGAACCCCCGTGGGAGATCTTGCACTGATTGTTGCCGCCCGGGAGGGAAATGTAGACGCGGTGAAGCTGCTACTCAATGCCGGAGCCGATGTGGATGCCAGGCAGCGCTGGGGGCAAACGGCCCTGATGCTCGCGGCGCGCGAAGGGAACGACCAATGTGTTAACCTTCTGCTGGAGAATGGTGCCAATGTACGGTTGAAAGATAAAAATGGCGATACAGCACTGAATATCGCCCACGATAACGATAATACCGACATTGCTATGCGACTGAAGCAGGCAGGTGCAAAAGCCGAAATTAAGAAAGCTCCTCCTGTAGCTTCCATTGATGATGAGGAAGATGATGATGAGACAGATATCGACACAGGTGATACTGATGTGGATGAAATGATCGCGGATGACGATCTGGATGAAAATATTGATATAGATGATGATGACAGGTAGATCGAAAGGGAATTACTACGGCTCGCATTACCACTGTTACCAGCAAACGAGATTAAAAGCGCTTTCATACCAAAACCATTGTTTTTTCTTGATTAAAGCCGGATGAAAATGGATAGAGTCAGGTAGAAACATTATTTTAAATAAACATCTGAAAAAAGCTGTTTATATACGTTAACCGAAAACAAGAATGGAGTTATTTATATGGCTAAAGTGAAAGTTGGAATTAATGGATTTGGTCGGATTGGCCGCCTGTTTATGCGATCTGTTTTGCAACATCAGAGTGACAAGATCGAAGTGGTTGGGATCAATGATTTGACTGATGCTGATACATTGGCACATCTTTTCAAGTACGATTCTGTTCATGGAACCTTTGATGGAGAAGTATCTGCAGAGGGTGACAATTTGGTGATTAACGGTAAAAAAATAGGAATTACAGCCGAGCGTGATCCTGCAAACCTTAAATGGGGTGAACGCGGAGCCGAAGTGATAGTAGAATCAACGGGAATATTTCGTGATGATAAAGGTGCTTCAAAACATATTGAAGCAGGCGCTAAAAAAGTTATTATCTCAGCACCGGGTAAAGGCGATCTGCAAACGATTGTGCTTGGAGTAAACAGTGACGAGATTGATAAAAGCAATACCATCTTTTCAAACGCAAGCTGTACAACTAACTGCCTCGCACCGATGGTAAAAGTACTGGATGATGCATTTGGTGTAGAGAAAGGATTCATGACCACGATTCACGCTTATACAGGCGATCAGCAAATTGTGGACGGCCCGCATAAAGACCTCCGGCGTGCACGCGCTGCCGCTGCGAATATAGTGCCAACCACTACCGGTGCTGCTGCTGCTGTGGGCCTTGTACTGCCGCACCTGGATGGCAAACTGGACGGTGGTGCTGTTCGCGTGCCTGTGCCTGACGGATCTTTGACCGATTTCACCGTTACCCTGAAAAAAGATGTGACGGAAGATCAGGTTCTTGAGGCCTTTAAAAAAGCTGCCGAAGGAGATATGAAAGGAATTCTGGAATACAGCGAGGAAGAGCTGGTATCGTCCGATATTATCGGCAACCCGCATTCCTGCATCTTCGATAGTAAAATGACAAAAGTGGATGGCGACGTCGTAAAAGTAATTGGCTGGTATGATAACGAAGCCGGTTATTCTGCACGTACCGCTGAACTGGTTTCCAAGATTATGTAACCGGTTGGTTCATAGTTCTAAATAATTTAAAAATCCCGCTTTCGGTTTCGAAGGCGGGATTTTTTTGTGGATTAGAAATGCCATTTTTGAGGGACATTGAAATACTTTTTTCGTTTTAGAAGTAACGGAGTGTTTGTGAAGGTAAGTGATTCTCTGGGAAGTATTCCTCCAGGTTTTCAGCCAGTGTCATGCCAGGGCTAATTTGTCGGTTTAAGGAAATATTCTCATCCGGTGAAGATCCTCATCGAAAAAAGCCATCACTGTATCGATGACAAAACACTACTAACAAGTTTTTTTATTTGTCAAAGTAAGCGCTTACATTATGTTAAATTCTCTGAGATATTCAGTCTCAGAGGCCATGTGCTATTTAGTGGTAAACGATGCAATTCTTAATTTAACAGCATGAGTCTTAAAAAAAGCCGCTTCACACTGACGATTATCGCTCTTTTGGTATTTCTAATCCCAGGGTCGATCCTGGCACAGCCAATTGAAGTTGATCGAATTGAACCGGAAAATTGGTGGGTTGGCTTCCAAAATCCGGAGGTACAGCTTTTGGTGTATGGAAATGATATACAATCGGCCAGGGCGTCGGTAGATTATCCCGGCGTAACGATTGAAAGAACCACGCTGGTAGAAAATCCGAACTACCAGTTTGTGACGCTTAGAATCGAGGAGGACACGGAGCCTGGTACGCTTCAGCTGAATTTTCAGAGGGGCGAGCACTCACACATCATCAATTATGAGATACGAGAGCGAAACAATGGCACTGATCGCAACCAGGGCTTTGATTCCACGGACCTGATCTACCTGCTGATGCCCGACCGGTTTGCCAACGGCGATCCTTCAAATGATGAGATCGAAGGCATGCTGGAGGGCGTGAACAGAGATAATCCCAATGCCCGGCATGGCGGTGATATCCAGGGTGTAATCGACAACCTGGACTACCTTGAAGAACTTGGCATGACCGCCGTCTGGTTTACGCCTATCATCGAAAATGACATGCCGCCGGAATATGGCGCCTATCACGGCTATGCGGCTACAGATATGTACCGGGTGGACCGCCGGTACGGATCCAACGAGAAATACCTGGAACTGATTGATAAAGCCCATGACCGGGGCATGAAGGTCATTATGGATATGATTCACAACCATGTGGGAACAGAGCACTGGTTTGTGAAAGATCAGCCCACGGACGACTGGCTGCACGACCTGGACGAAGTGGGAACGACCAATTTCCGCACCTCAACGGTGATGGACCCTTACGCCTCGGAGCACGATTACAATTCCACGGTTCAGGGCTGGTTTGTGGTGGATATGCCGGATCTGGATCAGCGCAATGAGCTGGTGGCCAACTACCTGATTCAGAACACCCTGTGGTGGATTGAGTATTCCGGAATTGACGGCATCCGTATGGACACCCATCCCTATCCCTACAAAGAGTATATGGCTGACTGGTCGCGCCGCGTACTGGAGGAGTTTCCCGATTTCAACATGGTGGGTGAAGCCTGGATGCCCAATACACCATCAACTGCGTACTGGCAGACAGGATTTCCAAGCCCGGACGGGTACGAAAGCTATCTGCCCAGTGTCACTGACTTTCCGCTGTATGGTTCGCTAACCGCAGGACTGAATGAAGAGCCCGGCTGGGATACCGGAATCTCCCGGCTCTATTTTACGCTCAGCCAGGATTTCCTGTTTCCTGATGCCAATCTGAACGTGATCTTTCCGGGTAATCATGACCTCGACCGGATTTTTACCGTGATGGGCGAGAGCTACGGAAAATTCAGAATTGCGCAAACATTTATCATGACTACCCGCGGCATTCCGCAACTTTATTACGGTGATGAAATCCTGATGACCGGCGGCGGTCCGGATGGACTGAAGCGCAAAGATTTCCCCGGCGGATGGGAGGAGGATCTGATCAACGCATTTACGCCGGAAGGACGAGAGCAGCTTGCAGAAGAGACCGGCTTTCCTGTTGTGGAAGCGCACGAATTTATGACGACTCTCGCCAATTGGCGGAAAGATAATGATGTGGTCCATAACGGCCAGCTCACGCACTTTATCCCGGAAAATAATGTATATGTCTATTTCAGGCATAATGATGAAAAGAGGGTAATGGTTGTTCTGAACGGGAATGAAGAGTCAGACGTCCTGTATCTCTCGCGGTTTTCGGAATTAATTCGTGATTCCGAAAGTGGGTATGATGTAATCAGCAGAGACACGATTGAACTTGGCGAAACGCTGAATTTGGACGGGTATGAAACGATGGTTATTGAGCTGGAGTGACCCCTTCCCTATGACCAACGGCACGTCATAGGGAAGGGGAGACTTTGAAAAAAAGATTAAACCCCGAAAAGGAAAGGAAATCTAAAACGACTTTATCAACAGATAGTTTAGGATAAAACTTCAACATCAAAATTCGAAGAGCTATCCAAGTAAATTCTTGAGGTAGTGTCCGTTTTTCAATTTGTAAACTGAAAAGTCTTTATCAAGCGTGACAATAGATGTCAGGCTTCTGGATTCGGCAGTTTCTAAAAGTGTCGCATCTGCCAGATCGGCGGGTAAGTCAGAGTAGGTGTTCATTGTCTCCCGGATGCTGCTGAGCTGCCACTGTTCAAGATTGTGGACGTCGATACCACCCATAATCACCCAGTCAAGAAAATCGAGCTGTGTTTCTTGATTAAAATCCAGCATGTAACAAACTTCCGTAAGGACCGGCCAGGTTGAGATAAGTCTTCCTTCGAAGCTTTCCATGAAGGTGAGAACCCGTTCATGATACTGATCACTGTTATCGAACAATGCTATAATGGGTCCGGCATCAATCAGTGTGCTTTTCACGAATTTTCTCTTTTATTCTGGATTTATAGGTGACTGATCGGTCTCCATCACCGCTGCCATGCTTACCAAATAACTCTTTCCCGGTTTCAAATGGGTTGCTGTAACTTTTTTCTTTCGCGATATACTCTACCAGCGCTTCTCTGATGATGACAGAGTGAGATTTATCCGTTTTTGATGAGAGAGTCTCCAGCTGCTCTTCGAGTTCTTTTGGAAGCCTTACAGATTTCATAGCTACAGGTGATTGATTCGTATGTCATACAAAATGTATTGCAAATTTTAATGAATTGCAATTCTCATGCACCGGTGTTTAAAAGCTCACATTTGAAATTGCCTCAGATGCTGCCAGAAATCTCACTCCGTTCGATACGCTGACAGGTCAAGAACTATAACCTTTCAAATCTCGACTGGAAAAAACGAAGGTATTCCGGTTCGTAAACAAATTTGAGGCCGGTAATTTGATCCCGGTTGGCATGCACTTCCACAATGGATTCGGCAACCACATCCATATGTGCCTGGGTATAAACCCGACGTGGAATCGTCAGGCGTACCAGCTCCAGTTTGGGATAGTTGTGATCGCCTGTATCAGGATTACGTCCGGCCGATACAACACCACGTTCCATCGCCCGTACACCGGAATCGAGGTAAATGGCTCCTGCAAGGGATTGTGCTGGAAGTTGATCCTGTGAAAGGTTAGGCAGAAAGGCTTTTGCGTCTAAAAACACACCGTGCGTTCCGATTGGCTTTACTACCGGAATTCCGGCATCGATCAGCTTTTCGCCGAGATACTGAACCTGTCCAACCCGTGCCCGGATGTGGTCGTAATCCACCGATTCAGTGATGCCGATTGCCAGGGCCTCCATATCGCGCCCGGCCATGCCGCCATAGGTGTGCAGGCCTTCATAGATCACTACCATGTTCCGGGCCTTGTCAAAAATCTCGTCATCGTTCACCGCAAGGAACCCTCCGATATTGACCAGCGCGTCTTTCTTTGCGCTCATCGTTGCAGCATCGGTCTGGCTGCAGATCTCCAGGACAATGTCGCTGACAGACCAGTCCCGGTATTCCTCTTCATTTTCCCTGATCATATATGCGTTTTCAGCCACACGGGTCATGTCGTGAACTATCATAATGTTGTGGCGGTCGCATAATTTTCTCAGTTCTTTTAGATTGTTCAGCGATATCGGCTGTCCCCCGGCCATGTTTACTGTCGTGGCTAATGATACATATGGAATCTTATCCGCACCGTGTTTATTGATCAGCTCTTCCAGTTTATTCAGATCCACATTTCCCTTGAATGGGTGCAGGTCAGTAGGGTCATGTGCCTCATCAATAATGATATCCACGAACGTGCCCCCGGCGAGTTCCTGGTGGAGTTTGGTGGTGGTGAAGTACATATTGCCGGGAATGATGTCGCCTTCGGAGATGAGGATTTGCGAGATCATGTGTTCGGCAGCGCGACCCTGGTGGGTGGGAACCAGGTGTTTATAACCGTAATACTTTCGTACGGCATCTTCGAGGTGATAGAAATTCCGGCTTCCTGCGTAGGCTTCATCGCCCATCATGATGCCGGCCCACTGGCGATCACTCATGGCCGACGTGCCGCTGTCGGTGAGCAGATCGATATAGACATCGTTCGATTTTAGTAGAAAGGTATTATAACCGGCCTCAACAAGAGCTTTTTCTCTTTCTTCCCGCGTGGTGATCCGAACCGGTTCCACCATTTTAATTTTGTACGGTTCTGCCCACGATCGCTTTTTTCCAGATGATTTTTTATCCACAATTTCCTCCGTCTGTTTTGATGGTTAATGTATTGAGTATCAGTAGATTATGATACAGAAAAGCGCTTTCAAGAGAAAGTTTTTAGTTGCCAGTTATGAGTTGCCGGCCAATAGAAGTGCATGGTAAACCTGATTTCCGTTGCTCTGTATGTCTGCTCTCCATCCTCTTTAGGTTCCTTTGGTTCATATTTGAAAAAGATGCCGAAAAGATCAGGTAATCTGTCGCCCAAAACGTTGAGAAAGAGATTGAAAAAAAATCCGCTACCCGCTAACCAATTCACTCCTTCAAAATCACATACGTCAATATTTCAATAACCTGATCTGGCTTTTCGCAGACTGCCAGGGCAGCAGCATCCACCTCTTTCAGGGCGTGGGTGTGTTCTGGCGGATGGAGAATGATCAGTTTTTTGCCAAGCGCGGCCGCATAGCCTGCATCGAAGGCGGCGTTCCATTGTTTATACTTTTCTCCAAACTTCACGACCACGATATCGGCGTCTTCAATATGGGTCCGGGTTCGGATGGCGTTGATTTTTGCTCCCTTGTGATCTTTCCAGGCATCCTTTTCCTCTTCTCCCAGGATATCGACGCCGCAGTTGTCGCTTGCGGGATGGTCGGTAACGGGTGCCGTGAACCTTACGGGAAGTTCCGTGTCTTTTACGCCGGTTTTCAGTTCGTCACGCCAGTTTGAGTGAATTTCGCCTGAAAGATAAACGGTCCATGTTTTCATGATGAAGAGGGTTATGTTCGGAAGTTTTTTTCAGGTTCAAATCAATATACCAAAGCTGATGGTTTTGCTAAAGCTGTTCCCATAGCAGGTTTGCTGCGGAATCATAAGAGAGGGTCATAAACTTTGTCATACTATTCATAAAGTGCTTTTCATAGATGATTTGAATCCCGCAACCTGTTAATCATTTATAATGAATCATTGAAAAACAGGTAGGCTTAAGAAATATTAATCGCATAAGGTATTGTAATATCAACGAGTTAAGAAATATTAGAGAACCGAAGCCTTAAATTTCTAAATCATTACTAATTTTTTCCTTGTCCCGGGATTTTTTTACTTGTCTTCAGATTGAAAACAGAACAAAACATGTACACAGATTTTCAATCATACCGGAGACGGAAATCGCAAATGCAGCGCTGCGGAATCTTATCAGGAATGATAAGAGGTGACCACCACAACGATGCTTTGATGACAACTCAACTACAGTTGGCTATCAACCGCGCTTTTCTCTCCTGTTAATTAACCATAAAAAAAACACATACAGGATAAGACGATGAAAAAGTTAAGCACACTATTTATAGCTATGCTGTTCACATCAGGAATGGCGTTCGCACAGAGTAA
>JAWLEH010000067.1:0-17842 GCA_041686215.1 Balneolaceae bacterium
TAAAGAGCGCCATTTATTCTAAAAGGCGCTTTTTTTAAAAATCCTGGGCAACTTGTAAACCCGGGTAACTATTTACATTAACAGGTAATAGAGAAACGTCGAAGTTTTGATTTAAATGTTCAGAGAGAAACCTTGCTATGAGGGCGTTACCTTTTGGATTTAGAAACAGTCCATCTGACGAATAAATAGATTCACGGGTAAATTCGGAATTATAAAACACACCCCCCACTTCAATTCGACCCTCTGTAACATCTGATATAATCCTTTCAACGTCCAGCAAATGTATCATCGCTGAAGAAGCCGCTAAATCCCTTATTGCGGTATTGTAACCTGTAAGCACTTCATTAACCTTTTCTATATCAGCTTCAGTAAGAACATCTTCCGGACGAATAGGAGTTGTTTTACCATAGGCATCATCATAAAGTGTTTGCTCTGCCCGAAAAGATAAATATTCATTTTCGGCCATCTGTCTGATTTTAGGCAACTCACTGCCGTCATCTAATTTAACAGTTGGCAGAGAAGGATCAATGATAACTCTTGCTTTTAATTTTGCCCCGCCATTCACATCAAAGTCAATAAATGGTCGCCGATCCTCAACAGATACGGTATCAGAATAGTTATAATCGAATACCTGACTATTGAAGTTTTCATAAAAATTATTAAGCTGGCCTATTTCAGCTGTGGATAATTCTCTTCCCATTTCCATGTTGAAACGGAGTGTGTTGAAATAGGGCGAGCGAAGAGGGTTTGGTACCGTTGCAAGAATTATGGAAGCCTCTGCCTGGTTCTGCAACTGTTCAACTATAACCTGTATATTTTCAGTAAACTTTGAGACCGGCGTTGCATTGATTTCAGAGTTTTTTGAATCCAAAGCCGTTTCATTTGCTGTTCCTGTTGCTCCATTTAACACAAAAGGAAGCAAATCTTCGTACCCTGTTACAACAAGTACAACTGCGGGATTTTTATCAATGATATAATCCAGTACCGACATCCTATCAGGGATTTGAATTCTGTCTAAATATAAATTATCCACTTCACCGGAAGGTATGGTCTTTTCAGATATCTGAAGACCCGGAAATGAAAAATTACGAATCAAACCGGAATCCCCGCTCCAATCCCCGGGGAACTCCCCGTTTAATGCACGGCGGGCTGGAAACTCATCCCCCGGATTCCTATAAAATAATTCAAAATGCCCCCTTCTTTCATTTGTAAAGTAGTTTAATCCAAGATTCGAATTTATTTCAGCCTGGTTAAATATTTCTGCTTCGTAATAAGAATTTATCTTTTCCCCTATGATTGCCGGGAATGCATAGTTTTGTCTTTCCGACGTTATAACACCATCCATCATTCCGGCACTATACCCGCTGCCAAGTACAAAAAATCGGGTAAATTCTTCCCCCTCAAATTGGTCCGTTTCTTCTTCAGTTTCCGGCATATTGTAGGTGCAACCGGATATCAAATTTATAATCAAGATCAGCAGAAGGTATCTCATTTCTTAAAAAATCCCCGGATTATACGTAAAGGTTGCAAATACGATTGTTCCGATTGCTGGCCCCCCAAAAATATTTGTGTATCTTTGAATACCCATATTTGTGAAGCCTGCTTTTATCATACTATTCAGTTCTGAAATTCCCACATTTAACTGGAAATCAAAATGTCCATACTCATCAACTCTTCCATCTAAAAACGGGCTATTCCAATCATAACCTGACCGATACCTGTAAACCATTTTAAACCCAACATTTGGAGCTATTTGTCGGTTTCCCCATTCAAGGTTCATTTTTACCGGTGGTGTATTGAACCCGGGTATGAGTGGATCATCGGCATTTTTAAGCATTTGTGTAAGTGTACCATTCACCCCGAAAAAAAATGTGCTGGCTTGCTGTTTAAAATCGAATGAAAGACCATGCACAGTTACTTGTTTTTGCGCATTGTTGTAGTAGTAATATCGATCACTTTGAAGGGCATTATTAACTTGCCCGGCTGCTGCAACCAGATCCACTGAGGGGCTGGTTCTGGGTTTGATTACTCTTGTCAACCCAATAAAGTCATCGTAGAGAGTAACGAAGTAATTTAAATCTATGAATAAATCAGAGGAAAAAAGTTGACTATAACCAATCTCAAAAGCGTGTGCTTGTTCAGGTTTTATTCCTTTGAGCGCATTAGCAGGTAAAATGCCACTTTCCAGTACGTCAAGATGCATTTGCTCTGACTGAATGCGGGTTAGACTTTTTTCCGGATCTCCGGACGCACGATTCAATTCAGCGATAACTACTTCATTAAACCGGTCTACCGATAGTTCAGTAACTGCATTTCCTATTAACTCATATCTTTCGTAGTTCTTTCGGAGTCCGCCAAGGATACGGCCATTACCAATACGTTGATTCATAAATTGCTCGCGAACCGAGGGAAACCGAAATCCATATTGGTACGATGCGCGTACATGTGTTTCTTTTTTAATGTTATAATTTGCGCCAATTTGAGGGCTTAAAGCCGGATGAAAATTCTCGTTTACATCAACGCGGATTGCCCCATTTAAATTTAATCGGTCGCTTAGGAGTCTCGTTTTAGCCTGTAAATACCCCCCATATTCATAGTTTGTAATTTCATTACCTGTTGTATCCGGGAAGATTGTTCCTTCAGACTCAAGATCATAAAAACGAAACGAACCTCCGGCAGTTAGTTCAAGGTTAGAAATTAGATCATTACGGGTGTAAGCCGACTCAATGTGTATCAGTGATGAGTTATCTTTAATACCTGCTCCATCTTCAAAATCGTATACAGATCGAAGCCGGTTAAATTCGCTTTGAAACTCTTCTGTACCCGGTTCGAGCATAGATCTCGCTTCTTTACCGTCGAGAAGCGTAACACCTGAGTTTGCGAAATTTCTTGCAGCAGTCAAATCATTGGCAGGAATACCACGTACGGGTACCCCACTTTCAAACGCAATTCTGTAGTCCCGAAACCAATCTTCATCACTTTTTGAACTATTTTGGAGCTGACTGGCCATATACATAATATCATATGAATTTCCTGAATTCTGGTTAGTTCTATAACCTCGTAAAAAGAAACCAGGAGCTGTAATTTCAGCTGAATACTGAAAGATTTCGAAATCCTCTAAACGAATTCGACTATCATCTGTATAAAGTGTATTCGTATAACCATACCTGCCTCCCAGTACAATTTCGGTATTATCAAATGGCCTGAAATGGAGCGACCCGGCGGCTTTTCTTGTCTCAATATCATAATCGGCAAGATCTTCCTCACGGTATCCATCACGGGTTACAGGTACTATTGTACCGTCCAAAACGCCATCCTCATCTACTCCCAGCGGGAGATAAATTTTTGACTCATCACCATACACATTAACTCCACTGTATCCATGTACATCACGATAGGATTGCCACGACTCTCCAGATCCTATATTGTCATAATTGTTAGCACGCCAATCTTTTCCGGTTAGCCATCCAGCTGTGAATTTTACTGCAAACCTTGAATGCAGTACGTGCGCAAAACGGCTGTTAACTTCCGTCATTCGGTCACCTTCAGCAGCAAACTGACTTTCTCCACCAAGCTTTAGGTCATTAACCCCCCCTTTCATCTGCATTGAAAAACCCGGGCTGTCAAATGGATTTTTACTGCTTATATTCAGCACTCCATTCATTGCGTTTGGTCCATTTATAGAGGAGGATGGCCCCAGTTCCATTTCCATACCGGCAATGTCAAGATCTGATGGTCCAAGTAAGTTGCCTATGGGAAAACCCAAACCCGGCGCTTGATTATCTACACCATCCGTAAGTTGAAGAACTCCCGAGTTGGCACCCGAGTTAAATCCCCTTGTGTTTATTGTCTGCATATTCATGCTTTGTGTAGCAACATCTACTTCCCGAATCGTAGATATTAAATCAAATGCATCAAATGACGAAAGCTGTTGGACATCTACACTTGTAACTTTTCCAATAGTTTTGGTTTGTTCCATTTCTTCTGAAGTAACCATATCTGCAGTTACGATTACATCCTCCTCTTCGAATACCCGCGGACTAATTGTAATCGAAACATCTGTTTGGTCATGGTTTGATATTATTTGCTCTCCTGAAAAATATGAAACATGAGTTACTCGCATCCGGAATGGCAGGCTATAGTTAAAACCAAACCGAAACTCTCCATTTTCATCTGTTGTGGTTCCTACATTATACTCAGTTTCAACATTCTCACTAACCGGCTGAATTTCAATTTGTGCGGATTCCACTCTATTGCCAGTAATGCCATTTACAACGTGGCCTGCTACATAAATTGAATAGGATTTGGAAAGAGAAACCTGTAGTTCCCTATCATCAACACTACTCCATTCAAAACGGTTACGCATGTATTCAGGGTGTTCAACATACACTTGGTAAGATATTCCCTCTTCAAGTTTTACAATAAATTCGCCGTCATCTGATGTATTCGCTGAAGCAACTAACGTGTCTTTTTCCTCTGTGGTAAGCATAACCGAAACATCAGCCCCTGGCAGTAATTCACCTGATAATTCGTCTGAAACTACTCCATGTAGTGTTGTACGTTGTTGAGAATATATATCAGAAACTAACGCACTCACTACCAATATAAGAACCAATATCACCCGTATATAAGTGGTGCAATCTTGTAGCATTTGTCGTAGCAAATAATTGGGTTTTTAGCTTTTGAATGAATTTTTGACAAATAGATATAGCCATTAATGTAGAACAGAAAAACTGATAACCAAAAAAAATTCTTAGATTCCACGGGCTTTAAATTTAAAATCGTGTTTTCTTATCTGCTATAACGGAAGCCATACCTCTCAAAAACTTTGTATATATTTGAAGCCTGTCTTCTGCTTATTCACTTCATCACAATAAGTTCTTAATACTATTATGCATATTTCTCGTAATGCTACAATATTGGTCTTATTCCTGACTGTATTTTTACCCTTCACTCATGTTTCAGCCCAGGAAACTTCTGCCGAACTTACCCTCGAAAATATCTTTCTTGAACCAATGATCCCGGGGATCCGGCCATCTCTCCACTCCTTCTCTGCCAACCAGGATTCGGTATATATCTCATGGAATGATTCATCTTATTTCGAAACGGGACACTATGTGCTGGCTACAGGCGGCGGAAATCCCAAACCTGTTGAGGATGTCAATCGGGCCATACATTCCCCTAACAATCGATATATCGCTTACTCTTCTGACGGAGATTTAGCAATCTCCCGTTCGGATGGCGGCGGAGAACGTATACTTTTTTCTTCAAAAGACTCTGTATCCGGGATTGAGTGGTCTTCCAACAACCGGTCTCTTGCATTTGTTGCAGGTGGCAACATTTGGGTGGTGGATGTTGCACAGTCAGCGGTGCGCCAGGTAACACGGTCTTCCGGCGACGAACCCGGATATTCTATTTCCGGATGGGCCGGCAACCACGCCCTCATCGTCAATAAAACCGACTACTCCGATGCACGCACCATCTACTTTCCCGAATACGTGGATGAGTTTGTGGAACCGGGTGAATCAACGCGAGGGATTCCCGCTGTGGGTTTGTTCAGGATGGAACTGAAGTCCGGTAGTGTGGACACACTTGCAACAGGCGTTCACCGGTCCTCTGTTGATGCATCAGCGTCGGGGCGTTTCATAGCCGTTGATCACGCCGATGCTGCCCTCAAAGAGAGAGACCTCATTCTGTTTGATACGCACCAGGACCAAACGGATACCCTTTTTACCGATACTACGGATGGCTGGCTTCACGGACGGGACCTGGCATTTGCCCCCGCCTCGGAGAAGCTCTTTTTTCTATCAGAGCAGAGTGGCTGGAACCACCTATACCTGGCAGATGCAAGAAATGGGGATGCTGAACAGCTCACCTCAGGCAATTACGAGATTACGTGGGCAGAATGGCTGAGTGATGACGAAATTATTTATGCAAACAATGAAGCCGACTACGGTGAACGGCATCTATTTGTTTTAAACCTGGAGACCAATGAAACAGAACGGCTGACAACTGAAGAGGCATACCGGTATCAGTTTGATTTGAGCCCGGATCGATCGAAGCTCATCTACGCCAAAACATACTTTAACGAACCCTATGAACTCTACATGATCGATCTTAATAATCCGGGTGACGAAATTCAGCTCACAAACTCAGTTCCGGATTCCTTTTATGACATAGAGTGGCAACAGGAGAAGTATGTACGGTTTGAGGGACGCGACGGTGAAACGGATCTCTCCATGTCGGTACTCTACCCAGAGGATTACGATTCGAATGAAACATACCCGGTTGCTGTGTTCGCCCACGGTGCCGGATCACTGCAAAATGTTTACAAAGGGTGGTCGAACAACTACTGGCGCGAATATATGTTTAACCAGCTTTTAACCCGAAGCGGCTATATGGTTGTTGAAGTCGATTTCCGGCACAGTACCGGTTATGGACGGGATTTCCGTGAAGACGTGACGAACTGGATGGGCCGATACGAAACCATGGATATCGTTGACGGGCTCGACTGGCTTCAGGAGGAAACCGGCGGAGCGCTCGATCTCGATAACGTGGGAATTTACGGCGGAAGCTATGGCGGATTCATGGCGCTTTACACACTCACGGCCGAACCCGACCGATTCCATGCCGGAGCCGCCTTGCGGAAAGTCTCCAACTGGAGGAACTACTACTACGCCAATCCCTGGTACACGCTGCCAAGACTCGGTGATCCTGAGGAGGTACCGGAACATTACGACCGAAGTTCGCCACTTACCTATGCCTCAGAACTGCAGCACCCCGTTATTCTGCTTCACGGTTTAATTGATGATAATGTGGGTTCGCAGGATGCATTTCAGTACGCGGAAGAACTGGTCCAAAGCCGGCATAAAGAGTTTGAAATGATGATTTATCCTTCTGAGCGCCATGCTTTCAGCAGTGCCAACTCCTGGTATGATGAATACAGCAGGATCTTTGAGTTTTTTGAAGAGCAACTGAAATAATCACAATACCCGGGAATAGACGGGAATAGAAAAGAGCTGCCGGCTAAACAGATTTTATTCCGCCGGGCAGCTCAGTTATAATTTTTCCTGATATCTGATCCGGGCTATTTCAGCAATGTCACCCGTTTTGTCTGTTGAAATCCTGGTGCCTGAAGCCTCACCATATATACACCACTGTTCAGGTTCGATCCATCAAACCGGACCGTATGGCTGCCGGCAGATAAGTTTTCATCCAGTAAAGTCATTACAAAGCGGCCTAATACATCATAGACTTTGATGCTTACCGGGCCTGATTCTCCTGCCTCGAACGGTATCACCGCAGATGGATTGAATGGGTTAGGATAAGCATTTGCCAGCGAATATCTTAGCGGCCGAATAGGCTCTTCGGTACTGGTAACGGCCCCACTCCAGGTAAGCATTACACGGCTGTTCGGTGCAAGATGCTCCGAATTTTTTTGGCCTGTAACCTCCTTTTCCATACTTGTCATATCTTGTCCTCTGCGCAGAATTGTTTCCGGTAGTCCTTCGCTACCATAGGTAAATTCCTCTGCAAATATTGCCATGAACTCATCCGATTCGCTCTCTTCTGTTGGCACATAAATTACACTTTCTTCTACAACCTGGTTGTTATAGCTGATTACTATTTCCAGATCAGAAATCCAATCTTCATTTTCTAAATCGTAGTTTTGACTGCGAATCACTCTTTCTGTAAGACTGTTATCTGCATCAAAAACCTCTTCCGAAACTTGCCTGAACATATCAACCCAGTCCCCCTCAATTAATTCCTGCTCTGTAAAATCGGGAAGCCTGTCAAAGAGAGACAGAAAAGAACCTGTTTCTATAAAATTGTATTGACTGGTAATAAGCTCAATAAACTCATTAAGCGTAAAATCAGGAAATATATCCCGGGTTTCCGGCTCCCAGTCCCCGTTAATGTAGATGCTATACGTTAGCTGGCTGGCACCGTCAGATTCCGTTAGCTCCACCAGTTCGTCTTCTACCCACTGCTCTCCGGCCCACTCAAAACTAATGATACTTTCTACTATTCCGTTACTGAAAGATAGGTCTGATTTGTAATCATTCACCCAGTCTCCGTTTTCCCAGATTTGTTCAATTACAGATACAAGCACCCACGGTGATTGTCCCTCATCATATTCCAGTACCGTTCGATACTCATTTTCTAAACTTAGGCCACTAAACGACTGTTCAGTTATTGTTACAAGGTTTCCATTCTCGTGATCATAGAGAACAGATTCAATCTCCATCCAGTCTTCTGATGACGGATTCCAGGCTGACATACTTTCCTCAGTCCGTAAGTTGCCTTCGTATATATTTTCAAAAAGTCCGGCTGGAATGTATTCCTCACCTTCCCATATCTGCTCTTCCCTGGACTCCAGCTGTGCATCTTCGTTTGCTTTTGCTCTGTTATTATTGGCTGATTGAATAGCAGAGTACCGTTCAGCAAAACGGAGAAGAGGGTGCTCCGGCAGCATTTCAGCCGATTGAGCAGCAACTGTTTGGAGGTTTATTCCAAACAAAAATATACCTATTAAACCGTATCGAATTGATTTCATATTGATAATTTTTAATGATTATAATTTATTCCGATAAATATCTACAATAGTACAATAATAAATATATATCATTCCTATAAATTATATTAACAAAAATAATACCCGGTAGATATGCTGAAAACTGCAGAAAAATAAAAAGAACGGTAATTCGCTGTTTTTGATTTTAAACCATATCTGTCCATTTAATCCAGAAACCTATGAAATTACGTTTATTACTATTTTTTTCGTTCGGGATGATCCTGCCGTTACGTGCTCAGGATTATGCTCTTAATCAACTTGAAAATTCACCGCGTCATCACGAATGGGTTCAGGTTGAAAGCGATGGCCGACAGGTGCACAGTTTTGTGGCCTACCCGGAAACCTCTGAGAACGTACCCGTGATGATAGTGATCCACGAAAACCGCGGCCTTACAGATTGGGTCCGCAGTTTCGCTGATCAGATGGCCGACGCCGGCTACATTGCCATCGCACCGGATCTGTTGTCTGGATTTGATGAGGACCACGAGCGAACCTCCGATTTCGAATCATCTGATGCCGCCCGCGACGCCATTTATCAGCTTGATCCTGATCAGATCACCGCAGACCTGATGGCTGTCCAGGAGTATGCATCGTCACTGTCGGCTGCTAATGGACAAATTGTAGTTGGTGGCTTTTGCTGGGGCGGATCGCAAACCTTTCGATATGCTACGAATGCAGATGGGTTAGAAGCCGCTCTTGTTTTTTACGGCAGCCCGCCATCCGATGAAGAAGCATATTCCAATATCTCGGTTCCCGTATACGGTTTCTATGGTGAGGACGATCAGCGGATCAACTCCACCATCCCGGAAACCGAGGAGCTGATGGAAGAGCATAATAACACATACGATTATGTCATTTACGATGGCGCCGGCCATGCCTACATGCGCAGCGGTGACGATCCGGATGGGTCTGAGGCTAATAAATCGGCAAGAGAGCAGTCTTGGGAGAGGCTCAAAGAGATACTGTCTGGTTTATAGTGGCCAGACAAATCGCTGCGTCTCTAAAACAAAAATCTCAACCATCGCTAAATCATTAAAGCCGGGACATTTTCTAATGCTACTCCCGGCCTTGATTAATCATTGAGTATAGTATGAATTGCCACTGTTGTTGAATTGTAGTTCATTAACTTTGATAGTCGGCAAGATGAGAGATTTTCATTCAATTTATTACGTCCATTTCTGCTCCCTGATATCTAAATTTTTATTCTGCATAAAAATTCTATCTTATCGGTCATTAACTACCTGCAAACAAATCAGAAACCGGCCATGAAATCCTCTTTTATTTTTCCAGTTCTTTTTTTCACACTGTTTGCTGCCTGTCAATCTGAATCTGAATCGCCCTCTGAAAATGAAATGACAGAAAAGGACACGGAAACCATTTCCCTGTTTAATGGCGAAGACCTTACCGGCTGGCATGCGGATGTTCCGGCAGTGGACGAAAACCCGGATACCACGGAAGCATTTGTTGTGCGAGACGGCATGCTGGTCAGTCTTGGCGATCCGCGCGGCCACCTGATTACGGATGAAGAGTATTCAGATTACCGGCTGGAGGTTGAGTATCGATTTCCGGGCGAACCTGGAAACTGCGGGGTATTAGTACACGCATCAACGCCGAGAGCGCTCTATGAGATGTTTCCGCAATCAATTGAGGTGCAGATGATGCATGAAAATGCCGGAGATTTTTGGGTGATTGTAGAGGATATTACCGTGCCAGACATGGTTGAACGGCGAGGGCCTGAAGAAGAGTGGGGCATCCGTGAGGGAGAGAACCGTCGTATTCTTAATTTAACGGATGACTCAGAAAATCCGTTGGGTGAATGGAACCGGATGATGATTGAAACACTGGGTGATTCGGTTAAAGTCTGGGTCAATGATGATCTGGTCAATTTCGGGTATGATGCCACCGCCGAAAGCGGTCATATTGCCCTTCAGGCTGAAGGCGCCGAGGTAGAATTTCGGAAAATAGAGCTGACGCCCATTTCAGAGATAAGTGACTAAACTCAGGCACCCTAAAAATCACCGCTGTCCACATCGTTTAGAAATTTAACAATCCCGGTGATGTAGGTTTTCTGGTCGTCATACTGCGACAGATGGCTTCCATCCGGGCAGTGCAGGTAGCGGCCGTTCTGAACTTCGCCGGCCATCCACTCCATATGCTTGGGGTCCATCGTGTCGTGTGTTCCGCCAATGGTAAGCGTTGGTACGTTGATTCTCGGTAGATCGTTGGTTCGATCCCAGTCCTTTAGCGTTGCATCGCCTGTAATGCCGAATTCACTCGGCCCCTGCATGTACATGTAAACCTCGTGATTAAGGTTGGCGAAGGTACGATTGATTGAATTGGGCCACTCATCCAATGGCATCCTCAACACATGCTCGGTGTAGTGATGCGTCAAGAGCAGCTCTTCGTACCTGGGATTTTCGAAATCTTTTTTCTCCTCAATTTGAAGAATCTCCTTGAAAACCTCGTCAGGCATCTGGGGCCCGAGCACTTCCTTTGCGTATTTGTTGTAGGCATTCACATCCGCCATCATGTTGGAAACAATCAATCCTTTCAGGTTTTTCTGATGCTCCAGCGCATATTCCATCGCCAGAATTCCGCCCCAGGATTGACCCAGCAGGAAGAAATTGTCTTTTTTCAAATCCAGTGCTTTTCGCACCTGCTCCACTTCATCCACAAACCGATCGATGGTCCACAACTCTTCACCGCTGGGCTGATCACTGTAATGAGACCCCAGCTGATCGTAGTAAATATATTCGATCCCTTCGTACGGCAGATACCCATCAAAACACTCATAGAGTTCATGAGTAGCGCCCGGCCCGCCATGGAGCAACAAAACCCTGATTCTGGGATTATTCCCCACCCGCTTCGTGTACACTTTAAACTCACCTTTGGATGTTGAGATCGGAATCATATTGATGCCGCCTGTAAACTGGTCGGGTGAATTTGAGTAATCCAGGTAGTCGTTTTTTTCTATCATGAGGAGCTCCGCTTAATTGATTTGTTTCAATCGTCATAGATAGCTAAACAGGGTGAAAAAAGAAAGTGTACCCCCTTAAAGAGTCTCAAGTTTTTTGATTTGTGCTTTTCAGGCTACTTCATAAACTCACTTAATATTTCGAAAATCCAATAACTGGCTACGTAAGTTTTGATCTATTTATTTCATTCACCCGTGGAAAATGCGTGATCCGTTTTGAATCAGAGACTTTATCACCTCTCCGCCTCCCTCTTACAATCAACCATCAAACGGCACCATTAGCCCTGCCCAAAACATCTACATCATCACCCAGGCCAATGTGATTGATGCGGGTATGACTACTGCCGACGTACTTCGGGCCACGACTATTGTGCCCGCACATTTTTTGAAGATGGATGCCACGTTAGCAGCATTACTGAAGGGAAGGTAGCGAGCCTCATCATGCTTGATGAAAATTCGCTGGAGGATGTGAGCAATACCCAGACGTTGATGCGGGTGATGCTTGAAGGCTACTGGCTGGATTGAAATACCTGGGAAACTCCGTATTTATGCATTTATAGCTTCTTCTTTTGAATCTCCTTTTTCTGGAGACCTCGAAAAGCATATACTTTTCTAAGAATCTGCTTCGGTTATTTTAGTTTCTCAACCAATTCCCCATCTTCATACCTTTCCTGAATGGTGATGCGCCCCTCTTCATCATACTCTGACATAAGCCCCTGTTTTAATTTGTTTCCGGTATACCCGGTGTAGAATGATTCAAGCGCCAACTGTCCGTTTCTGTGCCACAGGCGAACATGTCCCAAACCGTCTTCATTTTTGCCAGGATGGATATCCTTGTAGACTAAAAACTCATTGACATACATCTCCTCAAGATGAGGTTTATCCATATACAAGGCACTTTTTTGCAGATAGATATCACCATCTTTGGTCATCAAAGAGCCGGTATTAAATCCATCTTTATAGTAAAGCTCCATATGCAGACTATCATTTTCGACGTAATATACTTTTTGAGTGCCTGTGAAAAGGTCTCCTTCGGATGTGTATTTAGCAAAGAACGGTATTCCAAGTTCTTCAGAACGTTTATAATCAGAATGAAGCTCCACATCGGTGTAAGTTGTTGGCTCAATCAAATCACTAAGCTTAATAGCTGAGCGATCAGGCTCTTTGCTGCAGAAAGTCAGAGATAGCAAAGCAAGCAGAGGAAGCAATCGTAATTTTCCTAAACCGGTTTGGGCTACTGGGTAAAATTTAAGCATCATTCTTAATCGTTTTTTTTGAGTGAATAGTTAATACTGATGGTCGAGCTCACAGATAAACTTCCGTCACAAAGCCGAATCGGTATTTATTTGTCGTCTTGTGCTGATGAATCGGTGCTTATTTTGGGTTAGCTTTTAAAGCGTACCCAATTCTTCAAACAGTTTTTTTAAGCATCGGCGCTGATTGTAATTGACTTAAGAGTGATTTAGTGATCCTAATATTTTCCCATCATGGAATTATTTTCAGTTCAACAATTCATTGACTTTCCCCCGGCGAATTGTACCTTCCTGATGATATAATATCGCAACAAAACAAAACGCGACTCAATGCGGCATGAGCTGCCCGTTGTCCCCTTAAGATTAAAGAATCCACCATGTATGGCATTTGAGGCTGAACATCTGAAGCAAGCATCCACCCGGTCTGAACTGATCGACCTGGCCCGGAAACACGATATTCCCATCAATCGAACGCTCAGAAAACTTGAGTATGAGGCAGAGCTGAAACAGCTGCAAATCGAAATGGTAAATCTTCAAAAGTGGGTCGCGCAGACGGGAAGGCGGCTTGCCGTTATTTTTGAGGGGCGTGATGCAGCCGGCAAGGGTGGGTCCATCAAACGGTTTAAAGAGCACCTGAATCCGCGGTCATCGCGTGTCGTTGCCCTCACCAAGCCCACAAAAGTTGAGCGGGGACAATGGTACTTTCGGCGCTATATCAAGGTACTGCCCAATCCCGGTGAGATGGTCTTTTTCGACCGCAGCTGGTATAATCGTGCCGTGGTGGAGCCCGTGATGGGATTTTGCAACGAAGAAGAGTATGAACAGTTTATCGTTCAGGTCCCGGAGTTTGAGCATCTGCTCTACGAAGACGACCTGATCATCATCAAATTCTGGTTCTCGATATCGCGGAATGAACAGCAGAAGCGGTTTGATTCAAGGCTGAAAAATCCTCTGAAACAGTGGAAATACAGCCCGGTAGATAGGAAGGGGCAAGAGCTTTGGGACCGCTACACGCATTATAAAGAGCAGATGTTTGCCAAGACCCATACAAATTACAGCCCCTGGACCATCGTTCGGGCAAATGACAAAAAACAGGCACGGCTGGAAAGTATGAGGTACGTTCTTTCACGTTTCAACTACGATGGCAAAGGTGAGTCCAAAGCCACTGTGCTGCCCGACCCGAATATTGTGATGCAGTACCACCGCAGCTCAAAACAAATTGATATCTGACCAAATGAAACTCACAGAAGAAGATTTAAAGCTACTGAATTCAGAGCTGGGTCAATATGCCCTTCTCCGCCGGTCTAAACCAACCGTGAAACGGGCGCTGTCTGAGGTGCGATATGCCCACAGCCTACGAAAAGAGCAGGAAGAGCTCATCAAACTGCAGCAGTGGGTCATAGAAAATGACAAGAAAGTGGTGGTGCTGTTTGAAGGGCGCGATGCTGCTGGTAAAGGCGGGGCTATCCGGCGGTTAACGGAGCGCATCAACCCAAGACACTATCGAATTGTGGCACTAAACGTCCCAACCGAAGATGAGCGCAGGCAGTGGTTCTTTCAGCGCTATATTTCGCAGCTGCCTAACCCCGGCGAAATGGTGTTTTTCGATCGCAGCTGGTATAACCGGGCAGTCGTGGAACCGGTCAACGGTTTCTGTACGGAGGAGGAGTACGAGATTTTTATGTCGCAGGTGAATGAGTTTGAAAAAATGCTGATCCAGTCCGACACACACCTGATTAAGATCTACTTCTCAATCACCAAAAAAGAGCAAGCTAGTCGTTTTAAGGATATCAAAGGCGATCCGCTGAAAAAGTGGAAAATGACAGCCGTTGATGAACGCGCCCAGGAGTTGTGGGACGATTACACGACTTACAAAGAGAGGATGTTTGAAAAGACAAACAGCGAACACGCTCCCTGGAAAGTGATTGACGCCAATGATAAAGCTCCCGCACGACTTGAGACGATACGGTACATTCTGGGGCGGATTCCTTATGAATGAGCATCAACCAATTGTTTAGTAGGGTCTGATCTACAGTTAGTGTTGATTCTCCCTGGTTAAATTTTCTCATATTCTCTCATCGACATATCTGCCAAGACTCCTGTAAATATCACCAAGCTTATACTGATCACGGTCGAATTCCGGATTTATCTGAATTGTCCCCTGATCAATCGTCACTTAAAGGTAACTCTCGTATACATCTATTCTACCAGAGCCGTAGATAGTTGTAGCGAAGCAACGGTTTTCAAATTCAAAATTGAGTCTGCTCCGAAAAGTCATACGTTCTGAAAATTAGTAGCACAAGATTAAATAATTCAGGTTTATTTGATTCGACCTCACCCCAACCCCTGAGGCTGTCCAAAAAGGTATAATTCATCGAACACCGATTAAATAATTTAGGTTTCCCTTCCTTACTCACCCTAAATCCCTTTCTATTTAATATAGAGGGATTAAATGTCTAAATTATTTAATCTTTTTTGTTTATTGATTTAATTTTTGAACAGTCTCATGGGCACAATGCCTAAATTATTTAATCTTGTTATAAACTTCCGTTCTTTGTCTGACTTTTCGGAGTGGACTCAACATTGATATTCTCATATAACAATTGGTCATCATTTTTTCAGGACCGCACAGCCATATATGAGCCATGAGACTATAAAAATCATTAGTGCTTTTCGCATATCAATTTTATCGGTATTAGAATTGTGAGAGATAGAATTAAAGCTTTTAGAAACAGAAAAGAGCTTTTGAGTCAACCATTATATTAATTCAAGTTTAAGCAAGAAATTCACCCTAAAGCTTTTCACCGTAAAGCCAAAGGTCAGAAAGCGCAGGTCAATCCGCTGCCTGAAGTTGGTGCTCACAAATCCCAGGAAAATTGGTTTTGAAGATGGCTTTTTCCCACAGATAAAAAATAAGCTCTTACTGGGCCCTGAATATTTTAGTCTCAACGTTTCCATCCTGGTAAAACCCGGTTAGCGAAAGACTATCTTTGGTTCTGAGTGTATCGCTTTCGTTGATTTGGGCGGATAGCGAAACAGGACGCATAAAAATAAAAGCCAATCAGAAAATATTTCATAAAATATAGATAGGATCTTCAACTCAAATGACCTGAAAATAATTATTTATCGATAACTTGCCACATATACTCCCTCTATTGGTCAGTCAGAATAAGCAACTGTCGTCTCTTTCTTGAAATGCTCAAACAGTTCCGGGATCACCGTTAACGGATAGCTTGAACTGGTATTAATAAGAATACAGATCCCTATCCCATCATCAGGCGCGAAAGCGATTTCACTTCGGTACCCGTTCACATACCCGCCGTGGTATACAATCTTCTGGCCATGATTATCAAGAATCCTCCACCCCATGCCATAATGTGATTTATTCACTCCATCCCAGTACCTGCTAAAGCGCCGGTTATTCAGGGTAGCAAACGGATCGTAAAGTTGCGCCAGCGTTTCGTCAGAAATAACATCAGAATAGTTCCCTGTAAGCAGAAGCAGCCATTTCCCCATGTCTGCGGCAGATGCGTTGATCCCGCCTGCAGAGACCGCATTGTAATACTTCCTGGACATAGGAATAGGTACATGTCCCCGTGTACGTGAGTAATACACATGAGGCGATGCTTTATTCCCGGAATTCATGATAGAGTCATAATTTGTAGAGGAATTGCGCATATCCAGTGGTTCGAAGAGTTTTTCCTCCAGAAGCGTGTTAAATTGGGTGCCGGTTTGAGACTCCAGTATTTTTTCTATCGCTGAATATGCCGCATTCTGGTAAGCAAGCTGTTCGCCCTCTTTCGCGATCAACGGTACCTGCTCCAATCGCGGAATAATGCGGTCTAAATAGATCCCATCTTCCACCAAATTTGTATAGGCATGGCGAGGCAGACCGGATGTATGAGATAATAAATGCCTGACCTGAACCCGGTTGGTTTGATCCGGATCATTCAACCTGAATGCATCCAGGTAACCGGATACGGGATGACTCCAGCTAACCAAACCTTCTTCTACATACAACCCCGTTAAAACGGAGGCGAAGCCTTTAGATACACTCCCCAGCCTGAATACTGTTTCTTCATCTACTTTTTCAGGATTTCCTTTTTCTTTAACGCCGAATCCTTTTTGTAATACAACCCGACCATCTTTTACAATGGCCACTGCTGCACCGGGAACTCCCGCACGGTTTAACCCTTCTTCAAAATCTTTCTCAAATTCCGCAAGATATGTTGCCAAATCATCGCTCATCACCCACTCTTCCGGTTCAGGTACAGGCTTGAGCTCTGCAACGCTCGGTTCCGGTTCGACACCGGTAAAAGCCAGGTACGAACCGACTACACCCACCAGCAAAAGAATTATGGAGAAGATTCGGATCAAAGGTTTTCGATAGTTGGCATCGTGATGCGGTTCCTGTTTCTGATAAACTTCATTACTAAGGATACACAAAAACTGACTTCAATAAATAATAGTTTTTGTCCTAAAATTTTAATCGCATGTAACAAATTCAATACCTTCATATTGATTTTCCAATTCGGCCTCATTTCTCTTTCAATGCAATACAACAAGATGAAAGCGTTTGAACTTCTTCTTGCCGCCATTGCGGAATCTCTTCATGTTCAGCAATCGTCACATATCCGAGCACTTTAATAACGTTCAGAAAATTATCGTAACTGTCATCTTCTATATGGATTGTGAGCTTTTTCATTGCAGTCATTCATTTCTTAATTGACTGAAATATATAAAAAAAGTGCGAGTCATATTGATTTGGTGAGGACTTTGAAATACCCATCTGTCGGCTGCCTGCCCCTTTGGGGGTTTTGCGCCATCGGCATCCCATCGGGGCCGGCTGATGGGTGTCCCTAACCCGTCAGCCCGCACAAGCAGCGTGCAGACGGGCAGTAATGCAAAGCTCTGTATAATATGATTGGATATTCATATTTCCGTTCTATATTATATAATCTATACAAATATACAGGAAGTTGAAATGGATTTAGATAAACGTAAAATTGCAGCCGCTCAAAAATTACTCGCAACAGAACA
>JAWLEH010000068.1:0-17650 GCA_041686215.1 Balneolaceae bacterium
TTATAAATCTACCTGTTTGCAACGGCCCATTTGCTGCAGATCCATCCTGGATGGGGCCACGCTATACCTCTCGCGCCGGCAACAGGTATTTTCACGTAAAAACTTAAATAATTAAAATAAAAACCCGTTAAATCGTCATTATTACTTTAATCCCTCCAAAATTGTAAGCGATTTTACTTAATTATTTAGGGTTTTTGCATTTACTTATTTACCACTCTTTTACCATCTGAATTACTTTGTTCAAGGCTCAGCTTACCCCCTCTCAAACTGAAACCTTACGTATCTTTAAATCGTTAGAACAATCGAGTTTAGAGGCCGGATAAATTGAACAAACACCCTGAGAAAAACCCGGCATAAAAACGAATAATCAGGAATTACGAAAAGTAAAAAAACAACTACGATGAAGTTTACATACACACTACTGGCTGCTCTTTTATTTGCAGCCTTTTCACCGGCTTTTGCCATGCAAAACGATAAAACCAACACCGATTTTGTTGTCGCTGACAATATAATTGAAGCAATCAACGAGATCGATATCATAAGCCTGAATGTACTATTGGCAGAAGGCGCCGATGTTGACACTCTTGATAAAGAGGGCAACACCCCGCTGATGCTTGCTGCGAAGATCGGAAATCCACGAATGATTGATATCATTCTGGCTCACAACCCCGAGATAGATCGCCGCAACAACGATGGTAATACGGCACTGATGATTGCTTCGGCAAATGGTGTTCTCTCAATTGTTGAGGATCTGATGAACAGCGGCGCAGATGCAAGCCTCAGAAACAGCGAGGGTCTAACTTCTGCTCAGATTGCCCTTCGAAACGGGCACGCAGCTATCTCATCCTATCTTAATGATGCTACTGACACCGTAATCAGCCGATAGTTACACCTTTAATACGAAACATTTAAAAAACCCTGCTTCTTTAAAAGAGGCGGGGGTTTTTATTTCCCTTCCTGAAGAATTTCCGGTACATAATTAATCTTTTCTGGCATATTTGTTCACCACCACCTGCCAGTCTTTCCAGGTTATGAAATTTTGGAACCGCTTCCATCACCATATGAGGCTTCCAATCTCTTTTTAAACTTTCATTTTAGCCAAAAGATTATAGATTTAATCAACAATTTTACCACACACACCTACAAGCCTCATCGTTTAATCGCGGTGGGGCTTTTTTATGGTCCCGAAAAAAAAGATCGTCAGTACCCGATAAACAGGCTCTTTTTTCTTTCCTTCTCAGATAACATTTTCGTTTCTTACCTCCGACCTCTAATCAATTTCACGAATATGAAAACAACAGGTACTCTTGTCCTCTTCTTATCCCTTATTCTGTTCCAGCCGGTGGCTGCACAAACTACCATTGCTGAGAAAACCTCATCTATGGAAAAATATGAAGGATTTTTCGATTTTTGGTGGGATGAAGCAGAGGGGAAAATTTGGCTCGAAGTGGATAAAATTGATGAAGAAGTGATTTACGTCAACTCGCTTGCTGCCGGCCTTGGCTCTAACGATATAGGGTTAGACCGAAGCCAGCTTGGCGACACACGCGTCGTCTCGTTCCAAAAAGCTGGTCCGCGCCTCTTATTGGTTCAGCCCAATTACGGGTTCCGGGCATCAAGTGATAATGCTCTGGAGCGAAAATCGATTGAGGAGGCTTTTGCTCAATCTGTTCTCTGGGGTTTTGATATTGAACTATCCGAAGGTGAGCGCTACCTGATTGACGTTACGGAGTTTCTTCTGCGCGATGCTCACGATGTCATCGGCCGGCTTAGAAGCAGTAATGAAGGAAATTATTCTCTCTCTGCTGACCGCTCCGCCATTTATCTGCCGGGAACATTTAATTTTCCTGAAAACAGTGAATTTGAATCTCTTCTGACATTTACTGCCACAGACCCGGGCGGACAGGTTCGGTCCGTATCTCCAACGCCGGAATCAATCACGCTGCGGCAGCACCACTCATTCGTACAATTGCCTGACGACAATTATCAACCGCGGGAATTTGATCCGCGCGCCGGGTATTTTGGCATCTCCTACCAGGACTATAGCTCATCCATTGGGGAAGAGCTGACCAAACGATTTATTTCGCGCCACCGTCTGGAAAAGAAAAACCCCGGGGCTGAAATCAGTGAGCCGGTTGAGCCGATTATATATTACCTGGACAACGGCACACCGGAACCGGTACGAACCGCACTGCTCGACGGAGCGCGCTGGTGGAATGAAGCATTTGAAGCGATTGGGTATAAAGATGCTTTTCAGGTGGAAGTACTGCCTGATGACGCACACCCGCTGGATGTACGATATAACGTAATCAACTGGGTACACCGCTCAACGCGCGGGTGGTCTTACGGATCATCAGTAACCGATCCGCGAACGGGTGAAATAATTAAGGGTAATGTTCTGCTTGGGTCACTACGAGTGCGGCAGGATTATATGATTGCTGAAGGGCTTCTGGCTCCTTATGGCAATGGAGAAGAAGAAAACACCGAAATGCTGGAGATGGCACTCGACCGTATCAGGCAACTGTCGGCACACGAAATTGGTCACACGCTGGGAATTGCCCATAACTTTGCCGCCAGCCATGATGATCTTTCCTCAGTGATGGACTACCCACACCCCCGGGCTTCTGTTGGCGACGACGGAACCATAAGCCTTGAAAATGCTTATGACAAAGGAATTGGTGAATGGGATAAACGAGCAGTGGCATATGGGTATCAACACTTTCCGGAGGGAACCAACGAAAAGCAGGAGCTTCATGAGATTATAGAGGAAACATTGGAAATGGGGCTTCTTTACATCTCTGATGAAGCGGCACGTCCGCAGGGCGGAGCCCATCCCTACGCACATCTCTGGGAGTACGGATCGGACCCCGTGGCACAGCTCGGTCATATTCTCGATATCCGCAGGGCTGCTCTCGATAATTTTAGTGAAAACGTGATTCGCGAAGGCCGGATGATGGCCCAAATGGAAGATGTACTGGTACCCATTTATCTCTATCACCGGTATCAAACCGAGGCCACCGTTAAACTGGTGGGCGGTGTGGACTATTCCTATTCTGTACGAGGGGATGGCCAGTCAGGACCGGCACCGGTTCCTGCCGATATGCAAAACAGCGCAATGAACGCGTTGATGGAAACCCTGACGCCGGAAGAACTTGCCCTGCCCGAACAACTCTTAAATGAGATTCCACCCAGACCGGCCCGTGTCCCTCAAACCCGGGAGCTTTTCCGCGGTGATACCGATCCCGTTCTTGATCCTGCAGCTATTGCGCAAGCTGCAGCAGATCACACCGCATCTCTGTTGTTACAGTCAAACCGCGTCAGTCGTCTCACCCTGCAGCACTCACGGGATGAATCACTACCCGGACTCCAAAACCTGTTACAGGAGCTAAACGATCAAACATACGGAAAAGCGGCAATTTTGGGCTATAATGGAGCAATTCAACGCGCCATTAACGTTTCTGTATTGCGGAACCTGCTCAGTCTTGCAGGCAATGCATCCGTTTCGGTTGATGCGCAAGCAATCACCCATTCCCACCTCGACGAACTTTCTTCTCAATTTACAGACCGTGCGCAATCCGGTGAATCCGACACCTGGAATGCCCATTATATGATGCTCACCGGCCTGATTGAAGATTTCCACGAAGATCCCGATGCATTTACTCCGCCACCGGCACCTTACATGCCGCCGGGTTCACCAATCGGGTCAGGGCCGGTAAATCAACTTCCTTTAAGCTGCACGTTTTAATCTGTATTGAATGCCATTTACGTTCAAAAAAAACGAGCGGGGCATTTCGGGTTTCACATTTCCAATCATGCGAAACCTGATCATACCCGCTTCACGCTATTTATTTTCTCCACAGGTTTCTAATCCCAAAAACATGCCTTTAAAGGGGCCTTGTTTCATTTTCGGGAATCATGCGAACTACTTTGATCCCTTCCTGATCAACCTGGAGATGACGGAGGAACCCACTGCAGGAGTAATGACACGGGATCAGTTTCACAAGCCGCTTCCCCGCATCTTCATGGACAGCATCGGTATTGTACCTACCAGCAAGTATGTGCCGGAACCGGGTATTGTCAGGCAGGTGATGAAGATGATTGAGAGGAACCGTATGATCGTCATTTTCCCTGAGGGTGGCCGCCGCTGGGCCGGAAAACCTAAACCGATGATCGAAACCACCCTGAAGCTGTTTTGGAAAATGGGCATTCCTGTTCACCCTGTTCAAATTCACGGTTCGTATCTTTCGTGGCCGCGCTGGGCGGATAACATCAGGAAAAGCAGGCTTGATATCCGGTGGCTGTCTCCTTTGCATGCTTCCGATTTTGACACCTATGAATCGTTTGCTGAAACGTGCCGTGCAGCCATAAATTTTGATGAGTATAATCCGCCTGCAACGGTTCAGATTCAGTCCTGCTCAAAACCGGCGGCAGGTATCGAACGTTTTTTATATCGCTGCCCTGTAACCGGAGAAACCGGCGCTGTCTATTCACCCGACGGCAAACAGGTTTACAGCCGCACATCAGATTTTGTTTACACAATGAATTTGCAATCTCGCCTGGTGGATGCTCACGACGAACCACACTCTATTGTAGAGATGTTTGAACAAATCAGCAAAATGCCGATGGTAAAAAACGGCAACGGAATTTTGCTCAGGAATTACGGGTGCGAACTTAACGAAATTAATGAAGTGCATGAGCTGGTTCAAAAAGGAAAAGGCTACGCTGAGCTCAGCCAGGAGTACCTTCTTTTATCATTGGGAGCAGAAAAGTTACGCTTGCCGATAGAGAATATTTTGTACATGTCGGTTGAGCAAAATCATAAAATCACTTTCACAACCACGTCAGGAATTCATCAGCTGGTACTTCATGATGCAAGCGCTCTGCAGTGGAAAAATTATATTCAACGGCTGCAAAACGGTGACACACCGGTGAGGTCACTGCTGTGAGTTTTTGGGAGATGCCATTTCCGGCCGGGCGTTTTTTTCTCGATTTTGCCTGGCTTGGCAGCTTGTTACTCGCAGGATTTTACCTGCGGCACAAGGTTGAATTTTTTAAACGAAACCTTATACCGGCCAATCTACTTGCCGGTATCCTTGGCCTCGCTATTGGTGCAAACGGCATCCACTGGATCGATCTTACCTCCGACCGGCTTGGCGTGTATGTATACCATCTGCTTGCCCTTCTGTTTATCGGCCTCAGTTTGCGCTCCTCAAAAGGTAAAATTGGTCTTTCGTCTGTGAAAACCGGCATTATATTTATAATAGTTTATCTCATCCAGGGAATTGTGGGTCTTGGCATCTCCCTTGCATTGATCTTTTCACTTATGCCCGATCTTTTTGCCGGCATCGGTTTGCTTCCGCCACTTTCCTTTGGCATGAATCCCGGTATCGCATTTACGATTGGCCAGAACTGGGAGGCATTTGGCTTTGAAAACGGGGGAATCGTTGGTCTCACATTTTCGGCAGCCGGATTTCTTGCCGCATACACTACCGGTGTTTGGATTGTAAAACGAGGTATTCAAAAAGGAAAGGCAACGGAAATGGCAAAAAATCAGGCTGTTAGCTCAGAAGGCCTTCAGGTTCCTGAAAATCAGGAAATGTTCTCTGCAGGACGTATTACCACTTCACCCGGTGTGCTTGAATCGCTGTCTCTTCATGTTGGGGTGATTGGCGCCGCCTACCTATTCACATGGGGGATGATGAAACTCGGTGAAGAACTTCTTATTGTAATTGGTGCAGGTAATGAAGCGTCAACCCTTTGGTCGTTCCACTTTGTATTTGCCGCCATATTTGCTCTTGGTATCCGAAAAGCGATAGATCTTACAGATGCAGACCGTTTTATCGATGATATAACCATGACGCGAATATCCAACCTGTTTATGGATTTGATGATTGCTGCATCCGTTGCCGCCATCAGCCTGACAGTTGTAGCCTCGTATTGGCTGCCATTATTGTTAATATCATCGGCTGTCATCCTGGTAACCTGGTGGGTATTAGCACGAGTTATACCTGTTGTATTTCGGGATTATAAACTTGAACACCTTGCCGCAATCTATGGAAATATGACCGGCACACTTCAATCCGGTTTGTTGTTATTGCGAATTTTGGATGAGAGAATGGAGACGCCCGTTAGTTATAATCTTGTATATGGCAGCGGTCTTGCGTTAGTGCTTGGATTCCCTCTGCTGCTGCTTATAAATACTCCTGTACATTACTTTAGTGACATCACTACCGGGTTTGCAGCTGTACTCCTTGTACTACTCGTTTATCTTGCACTTTTAGTTATTGGCCTGATGTTCATCAACGGCCGCAAATAAGGCAAAAAAAAATCCCGATCAGACCATTGCCGACCGGGATTGAGTAACATATACAAAATTTAGAATTGGCTTACTCTACAATTAGCTTACCAACCATTCCGCCGCTGTAGTGCCCGGGAAATGTACAGATAAAGTCGTACTCACCTGGCTCATCAGGTACAGTAAACGTTATTGTGTCAGACTCTCCGTCTCCCAGCATGTCGGTTGCGGCAATCACCCATTCTTCATAATCGGGTGAAATATAATCATTATCTGCTGCCTGCAGTGATGAACGTGCAAATTCTTCAGTATCTGCGTCGAGAGTAAGCAGTGCAAAGTTGTGAGACATTGCTGATGGCGGTAAGTTACTTACTGTTTGCAGGTTAATTCGGATCTCTTCACCCGGCGAGGCTTCAATGGCTTCCAACAGCACAAACTGCCCGGATGAACCACCTGTTACGAGGCCGTCTTCTTCTTCAGAAACTACAAATCGCATATCATCGGTACCGACGATATCAACTGTGCGCACACCATCATCTGCAGCAGCGTCTGCGGAATCTCCTTCGGATTGTTCGGCAGAGTCTCCTCCGCCTCCACAGGCCGCAAGCATGAACAGAAATGAAATAAGTATTGAACTAATGGTTAATCGTTTCATTGTGATAGATTATTTTGGTTAGGTTATTTATAAATAAGACCGTAATGCTTAGTACTTGAACAGAACATCTAATATGTTGAGAACATTCGTAAATATACTATCCTTCGGTTAATAGTTTGTGAATATCGGAAACGATTTGTTCCTGGTCCATCTCACTGCCAACATACGTATTTCTAATGTTCCCGTTTCTGTCAATCAGTGTTACCCTGTCGGAGTGATCAATAAAGTATTGAGGCTTCCCGCTGTCGGTAAACTGAGTAGGGGTTTTTAGAGTCTGTATATCCAGCACTTCAAGCAAATCGTCTACAACATTGGTTTTACCGGTTAAAAACCGCCAGTTCTCCTGGTCCAGTTTATAGTTTGTGGCATATTCATTCAAAATTTCGGGGGAGTCACGTTCCGGATCGAATGAAATACTTACCAGCATAAAATCCTGCTCATCCGGCAGCTCCCGCTGAATATCCCGCATATTGTAGGTGATCATGGGACAAATATCCGGGCAATGAGTGTAAACATAGCCAACCAGCATTACTTTACCGAGGTATCTGTTGGGAAATTGAATGGTCTCTCCATTCTGATCTGTTAGCTCCCACTCCTTGTCTTCACCGGCTACTGCTTGTTTTACTGATAGCCTGTCACAACCGGATGCGGCAAAACCCAACACCCCGGTTATGATCAGTATCAAATAAAATCTCAGCGTCAATCCTTTCAGATACAACATACGTTGTTTGCCGTTTTCGGCATTTTGGTTTGATTTGATTTGTTACCTGAGTGGCACAGGACTGTTTGGTGAATATGGAGCAGAGCCACCATAGGTAGCTTCAAGCACATCAAGAATCACCGGCGTGTACGAAAGTACGATTAAAATTATCGCGATGATAATGTAGGGCTTAAAGTTTCGCAGCCATGTAGCATCCTCGTCATGCAGAGCTTCGGAAATCGGGAATGTAACCTCAGCCCCGTCCACCTGTTCACTTCCCGGTTTACTTTTTGAGAAAATGGTTGTGAAAAATGATGCAATAAACATCACAATTCCAACAAACATAATGGACCCGCCTACCACACTCAGGTCAATGTATGGAATCCAGTCAGCCTGGTAGAGTACACTGTCGGGATTAGCATACGACGCGCCAGTATTGGTTCGCCGGGGCATCCCTTTTAATCCGCCGATTTTCAGCCCGTACGACATGATAAAAAGCCCGATCGTGTAAATGTACGGCATGATCATTGCCGTACCCTTCAGGCGAATTTCTTTGTTCATGAATTGACCGATAAGGTAAAGGCTTCCTCCGAGGAAGGCCAGAAGCACAGGGCCTGCAACCGTCAGGTGAAAGTGTCCCGGAACCCACGCTGTATTGTGGACTACGGTATTCATCTGGTAGGAAGCGTTGATGATTCCGCCAATCCCTCCAAAAATAAAGATTACAAGACCGGTTATCAGATAAGGAAAGAACCAGTTTTCTTTGTTGAAATAAGGCAGTTTACCCATCCAGTCGAACAGGCCGGTTGCACCTCGTTTGCGTCCCGCAAACTCCAGCGATGCGGCTATTGTAAAAGCTGTGATCAAGCTGGGCAGCGCCACTGCAAAGGTAAATATGCCGTGCAGAAGCTTCCACTGAGCGCCAATGGCCGGATCCATATACTGGTGGTGAGTACCAACGGGTATAGAAAACACAATAAACATCATAAAAACCAACCGGCCGGCCATATCCGAGTAGAGTTTTCCGCCTGCCATTTTTGGTAAAAATGAATAATACATCACATAAGCAGGCAACAGCCAAAAATAGACGAGCGGATGCCCAAAAAACCAGAACAGTGTTCGGGCAAGCATCACGTTCACTTCGTCTACCAGCCCTAAGGACCATGGCAGAAGCATTGTAAGGATTTCCACAGCTACAGCGAGCGTGGCGATAAACCATATGATAAACGTGGTGAACATTCCTACCACGGCCAGGGGTGTTTTTTCACCGGGATTCTCCTTCCGCCACTCCAGGTACATGGGCACCCAGTTCCAGGAGGCCAGCCACGAACCAACCACCAGCAGAGTTAAGCCTACATAAAACAGCGGGTGAGCCTTCAACGGCGGATAGAACGTGTATAAAACGGTTGCTTCCCCAATCAGAATAACCACTGCGGCAAGAACCGATCCCACCAACATCATGATTCCCGATGTCCAGGCTATTTTTCCATTCAGAGGTTTCTTAAGAGAATATGGCACCAGTGCATTACCCAGAGCAACTGCAAAAAATGTGGTAAACACTATAGCATTCAAAACCCCGTGGAAGGTTAGCCCCTTATAGTAATCACCTCCTACAAATGGGTCACTCTGTATAATTCCCGCCCTGAACAGCGTCTGCATCAGCCCGCCGTATACACCGATAAACAACAACACCATAGGGATGATGATGAGTGTGGCATTCAGCCATTTTGAAGATTTTGTAAACTGAAATGTGTAATTGTCTGTATTCATCTGTTTTTACTCCTAATCTTCAACTTCAGGTTCATCGAGGTCATCTTCAATCACAAACCTGCCCGCCATAGTATGGTGAGCAGCCCCGCAAAATTCATGGCAGGCAAACTCATACTCGCCTTCCTCTTCAAATGTAACCTGGATGTAATTGATGGCACCCGGTGAAGCCATGAGGTTTACGTTTTTACGGTCTACCTTAAAGCCGTGAATAATATCCTGAGAGGTCAGGTAGAGATCTACCGTGGAACCTTTGGGCAGGCGTACTGTGGATGGCTGAAAGGCCCACATCCGTGCCACCATTTGCAGTTCGTATGTGTCAGGGCCCGTCTGAAACAGGGTATCGGTAAGAAAAGGATCCACATCGGTAATACAGGTTGGGACCTCGATGTTACGTGCAGCTGATGCATATACAATCGCGCTGAAAAATAAGACCAGCAGAACTCCACTCAATATTAAAGCTGTTTTTTCTGATTTATCCATTTCCTACCCCCAGCTAAGCATTAAGAAGTAGAGTGAGAAATAGACGACCATAAAAAATATCAACAGCGCAACAAAAAAGGCCATCGCCCCTTTTGGCTTGAAATCTTCTTCAAGTTTATTGTCAGTATCCATATTATCCCATTTTTGATGATTATTAATTTCATGGAAGTAAGCAAAAAGAATAGAGAAAATGAAGTCTTAATTCTGTAATATTGCACCCAAAGCGCATGTGGGGGATCACCCTACAAAAAAATCCCGGTTTTACCAACGCTGATGATTTCAGTACAGCCTGAAATCAGGAGTTGAAAATCGGATTGTATTCATTTTTTCACACAATATAAACCTTTCAAATTATTTATTTTATCAGTGGGCTTTGACGGACCCGCCTTTCGTAAGCCTGTCCTGCAGCGGGTTGTTCAGGTATAAGATTGTACAACTTTAGCCTGAATCTCAGCAGCGAGGTTACCTAATAGTTTACTATCTTTTCAAGAAATTCAACTAAATCAGCGGTCACCATGCCATCATTCGATATTGTAAACCAGATAGATGCCCAGGAAGTAGATAATGCTGTAAACAATACGCGGAAAGAAGTTCAAAGCCGTTACGATTTTAAAGGGCTCCATACCGAGATTTCTTTTAACAGCAAAGAGAATAAGATTGAAATCATGGCCGCCGAAAGTATGAAGCTGAAAGCTGTCCAGGAGATGCTTACCAAGCACTTTATCAAACGAAAACTTGAACCCGGAGTACTTGAGTACGGACCGGAACAAGGAACCAGCCATGGCGCTGTAAAAGTATCGGCTACCATCAAAGAGGGAATAGACAGGGAAACGGCTAAGAAGATTGTGAAAGCTATTAAATCTCTAAAACTGAAGGTGCAGCCTGCCATTCAGGATGATCAGGTGAGAGTAACAGGTAAGAAAATTGATGATCTGCAGGAAACCATACAGGCGCTTAGGGCAAAATCATTTGGTATACCCCTGCAGTTTGTAAATATGAAGTAAACGGTGAAACCGAATAAACTACAGCCCCTTTACTGGATAGATTCCTGGAGCCAGAGTTCCGGATCAACAAAGTTGCTGCCCACCCTTACAAGAAAAAACAGCACTTCACCCCTCAGGTTGTCTTCATCACCGGAAAGTCCGATGACGTCTCCCTGCTGTACAAGCTGGTTTTTCCGGGCATAAATACTGCTCATATTTCCATAAGCCGTGTAATAGGTGCCGTGTTTCACCAGCACCACTTCACCAAAATCCGGGAAGGGTACAATTTCAAAGACATAGCCGTCGCTAACGGCTCGAACAGTAGATCGTGGCTGTGTGGCAATATCAACCCCCGGCACATTTGTACGCGTACCAAAAACCGGATGCACCCGCTCACCAAATCTTTCGGTAATTACACCGTTATCGACCGGCCAGGGTAAGTTTCCGCGAAGTGATTCAAACTGACTTTCAAATTCTGACATTTCGTCTTCACTCACCGGCCTTGCCCGGGTAACCGGGGCTGAGCTTCTGGCCTCCTCTTCCTCCAGGCGCTCTTCTTCTGCAATCAGTTCGTCCAGAGCTTCAGACAGTTCGTCCAGCTGATTCTGCCGGATTTGAACCTGGGTTTCCAGGTTATCTCTGTCGCGCTGCAAAAGCTCTATATTCCGTTTCTGCTGCTGTTCCTGCTGTTCCAGTTCCCGCGTTTCTTCTTGTATTGATGCGAGCGCTTCCCTGTTTCGCTCACGGGTCTGTTCCAGTTCTTCGCGTGTCTGCTCGTACTCAGCCTGTGCTTCACGAATTTGGCCGGCCTGTTGCTGCTGGTATTCATCAAACCGGTTTAGATAGTAGGAGCGTATCAGTAGTTGATTAACAGATGTAGAAGTAAGCAGCAGTGCAAGCTCATTTGTTCGGCCGTATTTATAAAGATAGGTGAGTGTTGATTTGTATTCATCGATCAATGCATTCAGCTCTTCTTCAAGCGTTTGCAGTTCGGTTTCTACCAGTGATATTTCTTCTTCGATTTGTTGCTGTTCGCGGTTCATCTGGCGGATCTTCTCTTCCTGCAGAGCAATTACACGCGTCAGCTCTTCATACTGCCCGTACATTCGGTCGTACCGCTCCGTTGCATATCCAAGACGTTCCCTATAGCTGCTGATCTGTTCCTGAAGGTTCTCGATCTGGCTGCGGGTAGTTTCCTGTTTTTCGTTAATCTCCAGCCTTCGCTCTTCATAGGCGCTTTGCGCAAAAAGCGGCAGAGCTGTCATTAACAGCACTAACATACCCGCAAAAAAATAGAAACATCTCATGGCCTTTGAATCGATATTTCTTCCGGCAATTCAACGGACAGTGGTGGAAGTTTTCCGTTTACATCAAGCTGCTGCACTAAAAATGTAGCCCTTGAATTTCCATCCCTGCTAAAAATCGTGATTTTTCGAGGTAGTTGAAACCGGTTGATTTCGGCATATCCTTCATACTCAATCGTCCTGTATGGTATCGGGGGATCAGACTGAGACCGATCCACTTTTATGACATGTCCGCTGCTCCGGTCTATCTCCAAAACCACCTGGTTCGAAAGTAACACAAAATACCGGTTTCCGTCCTCAAAAATTTTGTCAATATCTTCGGGTTCAATCGTAAAATTGAATAGATCGAGCATATTTAGCGATGCAATTGATCCCACGCTGCTCATCGAACTCTGTTCCGGTGATATTTTTTGAGCAATTTTATCCACCTTGTTATAGATGAGAAGTGAATCAGGCTCAATCAAAATCTGGCCTCCCTCAACACCGATACTTGTCCGTATCGTAAGCAGGCTTTTTGAACGGTTTGACTGGAATTCCACGGTTACCCGGTCACTGTTGCCGGGTTCGCTTACAAGGGCACGTCCGCGGCCGGAAAGGGTCTGCAGTTCTTCCCGGTAATCAGGCATCAGAGAGGTTAGCGAATCGGGAGTGATAGCAGCTTCCTCAAGATCTCCAAGCTCAGAAACGGTTGCTGTTGTAGCACATCCCCCAATCAGCAGTAACAGCAAAGTATAAGAGTAAAATTGAGGTTTATTCACGACTGGACAGATTCAATTCGATCTTTCAAATACTCTCTGTTTGAGTCGTTTTCAAGTGCTTTGTTCCACCATTTTATGGCTTCGTCAAAATCTCCGAGTGCTTCGTTCACATCCCCGAGATGCTCAAATACCTCCGGGCCGGCCTCCCCGGTATTTACTGAGCGTTCTATATACTCCCGTGCATTTTCGTACTCTTCCAGTTTGAAATAAACCCAACCTATTGTGTCGAGATATGCCGCATTTTCTGGCTGCAAGGAAACTGCATTTTCTGCCAGTTCTTCAGCATATTCCAATTCTTCTTCCTTTTCAGAGAGATAATAGGCATAGTTGTTCATCGCATTGTGATTGTTCGGATCCAGCCGCAATGCTCGCTCATACGACTGCCGGGCGTCATCCCACTTGTCCAGGTCAGATAGTACATCGGCAAGTGTGCTGTGTATTACCGATCTGAAATTTCTGTTTGCAGGTGCATAGGTTGCATTTTCAAGCCATTCCCGGGCTTTATCAGGCTGGTCGGAAAGCATGTATGAAGCCCCGGCGAAAAACTGAATGTACGCATCATCGGGGGCATTAGTGTCTGCCGAGTCTGCAATTGAAATGACATCTTCATACTGCTCCATCTGGAACAAAAGCTGCATTCTCTGTCTCCATGCATCCGATTGTTCGGGCATCAGGTGGTTGGTTTTTTCAAGTTTTTCAAGGGCGGCTTCGTTTTGGCCCTTTTGCATATAAAATTCTGCTGCCAGGAGCTGTGCCGGTCCGTAATCGGGCTCGTTATTGCTGAACGCCTCCAGCACGTCATCGGTTTGCTGCACCAGCTGTTCTTCATTAGGATTGTTCTGAAACTCGGAATAAATGAACCGGACCAGCTCCAGCTTTTGTGACGGGTAGATGAGCGGATCTTTCAGCATGGATACGAACACCTCGCCCATACGCTCCCATTGCTGCTGACTGGAATAGATTTCGGCCAGGAGGAGGAGTGTTTGCGGATCGCGTGAATTGCGTTCTCTTGCTTCGTTCAGCACATCCAGTGCTCTCTCTTCTTCGCCAAGTTCCAGGTAATACTGGCTTATGGTACGGAGCGTGGTTAGGTTACCGGGATCAATCTCCCGCATCTCTTCGAGTTCTACAAGTGCGGAATCGCGCATTTGCAGCGCATTAAAATTCCTGAATTTCCGTAAATGAATAGAGAAATCGGCCCCCCGCTGTTTCATTAATTCATCATAGATGGCGTTGGCATCCAGAAGCTGTCCAAAGTCTACATACGTTTCGGCCAGTTGAAACATCAGGTCGCTGTCTTCGGGGTGATAGTCAAGGGCCCGTCTAAAGGCCTCTACCGTTGCTTCATTCCGGCCTGCTTCTTTATAAATTTCTGCAAGTTTCAGGTGATACCACTTATTCTCAGGATCCATATCTACCGCAATTTTCCCATAGTAGGAGGCATTTGTGAGATCTCTTGCAGCAAGATAGGCATCCGCAAGTGCAAAATTGACCCCCGGCTCTTCCGGCAATTTCATATGAGCAAACGTCAGAACTTCAAGAGCCTCTTCGTACTCCTCATTTTCAAAAAGCGTAACTCCTTCAATATATGCTCTTGTAGCTTCTGTTTCGCCACCCGGTTGCTGGCTTGTTTGTCCGGATACAAGATGCACACTCGTGAACAAAGCAAATGCAGACCAACAGAATAGCACTTTGAGAAAAAATATTCGCTTGTTATACATATCTGTACAATATACAATCTTTACAAAAGGTTCGTCGGATGAATTCTTGCAAATGTCCTCATTCGAAATCATACCCGACTGAGAACCTACATAACGTGGGCCGCCTGAACTTGTTTCTGACAGATGACTTAAGAAATTGCCTTGCGGAAATGGTTAAGTTGTTTAAAAGATTCAATCATTCTGGACCCATACCAACTAAACCATTCACCGTTCACCTGTAGTATTCGCGTATTCGGGCAGTGCTCCTGAACTTCGGCTTTATGCTTTTCTTTGAACGGGTAGGGTTCGCTGCTCAGTAATATCAGCTCAGGGTTACGGCTGAAAACATCGTTGAGTGTAACCTTTGGGTAGCGGTTGTGGCTGCCAAATACATTTTGCAGGTTCCAGTGCGTTAATACCGAGTGAATGTAGGTGTCGTGGCCAACGGTCATCCATGGATCTTTCCAAATGAAGTACGCCACTCGCTGAGAGGGCTCGTCCGGGATATTCTGAAGCTGATCGTTAATTTTTTTGTTGATACTGGTTGCCTTCTTCTGCGCCCCGCACCTTTCTCCGATCTCGTGAATAGCGAGCCTGGCCTCTTCTATGGTGCTTATGTCTGTAAGCATTACATCTGTAAACTCCCTTAAGGCTGTAACATCTTCCTTCCGGTTTTCTTCCAAGTTAGCTATGACTAAATCGGGATTTATGGCCTGTATTTTCTCATGATCAGGATTTTTTGTTCCCCCAACGATTTGAATATTTTCCACTTTTTTCTCCGGGTGTATACAGAAACGAGTTCTACCCGAGATCCGGTCTCCAAGCCCCAAATCAAACAGAAGTTCGGTAAGCGATGGCACAAGAGATATAATTGAGGCCGGGTTGGTCATGTTATCAGGATGTATACAAATATATTCTGGTCGGCATGATCACTTTAAAAAACGTATCCAAAAAAAAGACTCTGCATAACCAGCCTGCAATTTATGGGAAATCATTTACCCATATATTTGCTTAGAAACCGGTATCGAGTTCGAGCATCAGGGCGCGGGATGACTGTGACTTGGGATTTTGTAACCAGCACTCGTGTGGGTTAACGCCTTTTCCGTTTATATGATTCTTTTAAACCTGAGCTTGATTAAAAACAAATGGTAAAAGCAGTCCAAAAAGGGCGTTAGTTACGTTAATTCATTAATAATTATGTCATTCCACGCCCGGCATGGCATCTCCTGCCTTTGTTAAGGACAGAAGATAGGGTGAGTTCGAAACAAATAAATCTAAATAATTTAAGCTTGAGCTACTAATTTCCAGAACGTATGACTTTTCGGAGTGGGCTCAAGAATCGAACTGAGGTTTTAAGCTCATTCAACTAAAACTGTTTCAAAAAACGAACAGCCCCGGAGGTGTAATGTCCGCCAAACAGGTTTACATGCACAAGAAGTGGATAAAGGTTGTAAATGTCCACTCGGTTATCGAAACCGGGTTCAAACTCTGATACAGACCGGTAGCCTGCATAAAAGTCGGACGGGAACCCGCCAAACATTGTGGTAAAAGCCAGGTCCATTTCAGGATGGCCATAGTATACAGCAGGATCTATGAGCACACCAGTCCCTTCTTCGTTGAACATGTAGTTTCCGCTCCAAAGATCCCCGTGTAAAAATGATGGCTTTGTTTTCGGCAGCAGGCTATTCAGCTGGTTAGATAACCGATTCCAGTTCGAAACCAGGTCTTTTGTTAATTTGCCGCTGTCCACAGCCATTTTCAGCTGTGGCCCGATCCTCTCTTCTGCAAAAAAGGATTCCCATTCTGTGTGTTCATTATTCTGCTGCGGCAGGCTTCCTATATAATTATCGTTCTGCAGGCCAAAAGAGGACGAATGGTTTTGATGCATATGTGCAAGGCCTGAGCCAAGCGCAGAAGCATCACCGGTTCGCCCGGTTTGAATGAACTCCATCAATAAATATCCGGGCCGGGAGGTGCCCGGTTGACCAACGGTAATGACTTTCGGCACGATTAATTTATCTGCACATTTTCTCAACCGCTGAAGACCGTCTGCTTCTTTCCCGAAAAAATCATCCGGAGCATTCCTGTTGTATTTCAGGAAGTAGTTTTTTCCCCCGGCCCGAACCCTGCAGGCCCGGTTTATACTTCCACCTGACAGAGATTCACTTTCCCCGATTGAAAGGCCAGTCTTCTCTTTAATATCCTGTAAGAGAGATTCTGGAATACTCATCTATCTATATTCTCTTCCAGCTCATCCAGCAGATTTTCGCAGCTTCGTTTCACAACATCAAATACTCGTTCAAAACCCTCTGCACCGCCATAATAGGGATCTGGCACATTTCCGTTTCCTGGTTCCGGATCGTACTCGCGCATCATTTTTATCTTATCGGTGAACTTGTTATCCGGGTCCAATGCTTCAATATTTCTTTTGTTTTCATTATCCATCGCAAGAATCAGGTCAAACTTTTCCAGGTCGTCAGGATCAAACTGGCGAGCACGCGACTTTAGCTGCATACCGTGCCTGTTTGCTGTTTTCTGACTGTTGCTGTTGGCACTTTCTCCAATATGATAGGCGGACGTACCGGCTGAATCCACATAAAAGTAGGGGGCCAGACCCCGGCTATTTACGAGATGCTGAAAAACACCTTCAGCTGTTGGGCTTCGGCAGATATTTCCAAGACAAACAAATACGATATTGAATGGGTCTTCGCGTGTAATTGATCTCATCTGAATGATAGCAGTTTATTTAACCATTTTTCCTGGTTACCGATAACATCACCAGAGGCGTGTAATTTTTGATAAAAAAGGAATAGTACCAGTAACGAGCAACCGGAAAGTTAAAAGAAACTTAATCATTGTCAATTCAATTTGGCATGATCTCTTTCAACTTGAATTTACGCATACTTTTATAAATGTTGTCTCTTAATGATGCGTATTACGCATTTCAGAATCAATTATTGATATATACCTTTATAACCTTCACCCATTAAACTGTCTATTTTTCT
>JAWLEH010000069.1:0-17590 GCA_041686215.1 Balneolaceae bacterium
TATCGCCAGCATTTTGATGGGTTTGAGCCGTATTGCTGCATCCTGGATCTATTATTTCAGTACGGCCCGGAAAGTTTTCGGATAATTGATGAGGTTTGATTTCTCGTCTGAGGCTGTCCAAAAAGGTAAAATTCATCGAACACCGCTTAAATAATTTAGGCTTTTCCTCCGTACTCACCCTATATCCCTCTCTAACTAATAGAGAGGAATTGAATGTCTAAATTATTTAAGCTGGTTTGTATATTGATTTACTTTTTGGGCAGCCCCTGACGAGTAAAGGTGCACCAAAAAACATGGCATATCTGTTCAACATCCAATCATCCATTTTGCCCGTGTCTCATTTCGATACAGAACAATGCACAATGAAAAACAGGCATGACATGTAGATAACGCGTGCATTGAATTCACATGCTGGAACCACTCTGGACACAAGCGGACGCTTGCGCCAGAGATAAGGGATCTTCGTAGGCAAAAGATGTATGCGTGAGGTCATAACTGTTGAACAGGATACCTGAAACAGATTAATTCTCCAGAGAAAACCGGAAGCTCTGGCCGGCCTGTGAAAAGACAAACTCCGTATATCGATTGCCCTCTGATTCCTCAAAATTGATTTCAATTCCGGCCTGTTCAAAGGCCATGGTTCGTTCATCGTAAATGGTTAGCGGAAATGCGCCCTGGCCGGTAGCCTGCGCCATCAGGGTCCCGTCATCCACAAAGAGATCAATAGCAAGAGGAAACTGCGATGATTGATAGGTGCCGGTATATTTTGAAAGTTCCTCCTCAGCAAGAGAGATTGACGTACGCTCTTCAAATGTTGGAATGTCATAGTCGTTTCCAAATGATATGCTTAACAACCCAATCAAAATATCGTTAAAAGCGTAGTTCAAACCGTTACCTAAAACGGCTATCGTAAGATCCTCTTCCGAATAGTGGGCGGCGTTGGACTGGTAGCCGTCAATTCCGCCGTTGTGGCCGATGAGAGTTTTTTCATTGAACGGAAACCGGATCACCCCAAGCCCAAAAGGCCCTTCAAATGTTTTCATCTGTTCCAGGGATTCATCGGATAAGAGGACTCCATTAAACAAACTGTGATAAAACCGGGCGACCTCTTCGGCTGTGGACACAATCGCTCCGGCGCCATGAGGAATAAACATATTTGTTCGAGTAGCCGGCTGCCAGTCACCCTGCTGAAATGTAAAGGAATCGGCCTCGTTGTTATCGGTATCAATCCCGGATGCAAAATAGGTAGATGTGAGCTCGAGAGGGTTGGTAATCATATCGCGAAGGGCATCGGCGTAACTCTTGCCGGTCACTTCTTCAATGATATATCCAAGCAGTACGTAGGCCGTGTTGCTGTACTCGGTATCATCGCCCGGTTCAAATGAAGTGCCGATCGATTCAAAGTGCTCAAGCATCTCTTCCCGTGATCGCTCATTGGTAAAATACTCCATATAGTCGGAAAGGTTGGTAAAGTTCACAAGGCCTGATTTGTGCCTCAGCATCTGTTCTATTGTGATTTGATCTGCATTCGGGATGTCCGGGAAATAGGTATCGAGTGTGGTATCGAGAGCCGGCTCGCCCTGTTCTATGAGCTGTAGAATCATAGCAGCGGTGTAACTTTTAGTGATGGATCCAATTCGGTAGATCGATTCCGGAGTTGCAGGGATGCTGTCATCTGAAATCACTCCATAAGCCTCTTTAAAAACCACCTCATTACCGTTCATCACGGTCACCGCACCCATAAAACGGTTGTTTTCCTCCAGGGCTGTGAAATAGCGGTTTAGTTTGTCAGTATCCGGTCCCGGCTGGGCGAATACAGGCTGGAGGAGGAGTAGAAGTGCGGCTGTGAAAAGTAGCAGGTAGCGTTGCAGATATTTCATTCATATTTTTGATGAATTCCGGGACAGCAACTCCTACGTGATCAGCAGCAGGGATGTTTCAGAAGTGTTCACTTACTCTTTTATGTGGAAAGTATTCATTTTCACCACCCACTTTTCACCATCATGCTGCCAAACACCAATCCAGGTTCCCTCAACGCGGGTTGTATCTCCCGTGGATTTTGTGATAAAGAGCTCTTCATAATCGTTAAAACTTACAATCTGACCGTCTGAGTAAACCAACTCTGGCTGGGTGTAATCTAATAGGTCGATTTCGTACGTATCAAACATTTGTATGATCGCGTCTCTGTAAGGTTCACTGCCGCGCATTCTGTCGCCGTTTGTATCGATTGAAATCACATCATCGGCATACATGTCAAGGAAGGAGGGATCGGCATTTGAATACGTTTCGTAAAATTGGTTAAACTGAGTTGTAAACTCCTCAAGGACCTGTTCCTGGCTGCGGGAATCGACACTATCTGACTGACATGAAAGAAGCAAAAACGAAAATATGATAAAGATGAAATACTGTTTGTCCATGACGGAGAACGATTACGTTAAGAAGAAGCTGTATGTGAAAATGTACAGTGATTTTAGATTTCTGAGTTCAAGTAATAATTGCATCATGATGAAATAAGCCTGAGTGGAATATCCCTCTGGGTTTTCAGTCAGGCGTGGTATATTTTATTTTCAATCTAAAGAATCTGTTCAAATTTTTGGAGAATTGAAAATGGATAAGAGGTGTTTCCAACCTTTTTTTATACCGGTTCAGTTAAGTGAGTTGATTTGGCCCATCTCTAAATCAATCCGGATATGATCGGAAGGAAGGCGATTGGTAAAGAGGGCCATCACCTCAAAAACAGCCGCCAGTTTTTGTTGAAGTGTGAGGTTTTCAGCAGATAAAAGCTGCCCCTGTTCGCCGCTTAAATCAGGGGTGCCATAAGCATCGGCAAGTAAAGAATATTGGTCCATTTTACCAGGCGAAATATCCTTCAGGGCAAGGTCCCCGGCATTTCTGATTCGGTAAAAATCGGTGGACAGGTCTGAACCATCCCAAATACTTAGATCGGTTAAAGAAAATCCTGCGTCATGTGCCAGGCTTTCAGCTTTCAGAGTCGCTTGCTCCCAGTATTCGTTTGCAGAAGAATTGGGTTCAATAACATCAGGTAAGTCGTTGCCCCGCAGAAAAGGTTGAATGGTTTCGAAAGGGATTGATTTATCAAGCTGCGAAAAAACCAGAAGGTCACTGCCGGTCATGGTTCTTAATACGCTGCGAAGCTCTTCAGGCCACTCCCGAGGAAGGAATCGCAGCCGGGATAGCTCACGAATGTGCCAGTCGGTAAACTCGAAATAGGTAGATGATTCCAGGATCTCACGGTTCCAGATTTGATTGTAGCCGACACTATCGAGGAAGCTCCATTCTGTTTCATAAAGCGGGAAGAGGGTATCAAAATCGGGAACATCGTTCAGCGTCACTGTTTCAACCTCTGCTTGTTTCGATGGCTCTTGAATGCGCACGATTTTATAAGCCGGTACATACGCTGCAAGTGACGGCACCTGGATGTTTGTCAGCTTTTGGCCGGTGGTAGAATCCATTGCAACCTCAGTCCCGTTCATATGCATATGTCCTGCAATATGCAGGCCAACCCCGGTCCGCGCAATGGTTTGTGTGGTACTGTCTGATGGAAGGCGGATCATTTGAAATTCATCCTCGCCCCATACTTTTTCAATGATTGGCCCTGCACCGTTATAAAAGTCTGCGGCAGGGAAGTGGCTGAAGCTAATGAGAGTTTTTCCCATCTCATCGGCACGGCGAGCCACGTCTGCCATCCACTCAACCAGGTGCTCTTTATGGGTAATCACCTTATTGTAACCACTGTTACCCGACCCTGAAAAATTGGTCGGATCTGTCGGGTTTGATGAGTCTGCATCCGATCTTGGGATATAGACGTTTGTATCAAGTGCCAGTAACCAGAACCCCTCTACTGGTTCCGCCAGGTAGCTCATATCCATTACATCAAAACAGTTTGTGTAACCCGGTTTGCGATAGCTCCCGCCGGTACCCTCATGACATATATTATAGCGTCTGTTTTCGATGCTAAATATCTCATGATCAGTTTCTTTTTGCACGGTTTGGTCACCTGAAAACGGAGTTTCGTAGTAGTGGTAGGATTGATCAGGCTTCAGGCCAAACTCACCTATCAACTCGTAAAGCCCGTCGTACCCCAGTTCTTTCACTTCATCTGTACACGCAGGAGAATGAGACAATGGCTCGTCACTATCCTGGTTTTGACACCGGGGATGATTATTGCTAAAGACAGGCTGACGTTTCCCGGCTTTCCCGAGATAGTCCGGTTTTCCAGCCTCAGCCACGAATGGGCGGCCCGGGTCGTGATTGCCGGGCGTGAGAAAGAATGATACTCCGTGCTCTTTACGGTACTCTTTGAGGATTTCCATCAAGCCGCGTACATGAGCAGGCTGACCATCATCACTGAAATCTCCCGGAAGCGCAATATACTTTATACCTCTCTCAACGGCATCGTCCAGCGCTGCCAGGAACGCAAAGTAATTTTCATTGAACAAACGAGTGGACGTAAGCTGAGCCTCCATCGTGCGAATCACCGCCTGTTGCTCCTCACCGCGATAGGTGACCGGTAACCCATCAAAACTACCGGGTTCAAATTCCGCAAACAGGTCGTGAAAATGTACATCCGGCATAAACGCAATTTCAAAAACCGGCGGGCTGGTGTCCGCTGCTTGCTGCTCAGGTTGTGAGCATGCCGTCAGAAGAATCAGTAATAAAATTGTGACCTGTTTACGTCTGTATTGCTTCATTTCCTATGAACCTGATTTCGATTAATAATCTGTTTGGACAGCCTCAGTGTTTTTGGCCCGATTTACTATTGAACTAAGGTTATGATTCTTTCCATCCATACGCCATATACTCACGTTCAAACGATCCGTCTTCGTAGAGGTTGATCAAAGCGTAGCCGGCGGGAGTCTGGTGATAGTCACCTTTCCACCAGTTTCCGCAAACGGCCCCGTTACAGTAATAGGTCACATCGTTATAGACCACTTCATCAAGCAGGTGGATGTGGCCGCTGATGCCCAGCTTCACATTCGGATGCTTGTAGAACAGTTCAACAATTCGGCGAGCATCTATGTGTACCCACGCTCCCGGAATGTTCCAGTTCCCGGTGCGTTCATTATCACCATCAAAAAAAGCTGCTGCACAGAGTATAGGAATGTGGGAGAAGATAAAAACCGGCCGGGTGTCCGGGATTGATTTTAGCTTGTCCTGAAGCCACCGGAACTGTTGCTCATCCAGCTTTGCCGTATACCAGCTTCCGTCATCATTCAGGTGGGTGCTGTCGAGCACGATAAAGTGCCAGCCTGCCTGTTCAAAATCGTAGTAGCGGTTTTCGAGTCCGAGTTCATTTACGGCCCAGGCCTTCGCATAGCGCGGGTCACGTTTCGCCTCCTCAATTCCCCACACGTCATGGTTGCCGATACAGTGAACAAGCGGAATGGAAAACTCCTGTTTAAGGCGATTCCATACCCGCCATTGGTCAGCAACTGACTCCTCTGACTCTTTCAGTGCATCATTGATGGTATCCCCGCCGTTAAAAATCATATCGGGACGGTCGTCGAGGCTGTGAATGTGGTTAATGCAAAAGCTTGTCCACTTTCCGCTCTCATTTCCCGGTTCCAGGTGTGGGTCGGTCATGTGCGCAATGCGAAGTACTCTCTTTTTTCGCTTGTTATCGCGATCAGCCTCTGACAGCCCGAATGGGTTTGAAATAGCTGCCGCACTTCCAAGTCCGGCAAGTTTAAACCACTCTTTTCTTTTCATGTTCGATAGATTTTTATTTTGTTGCTTAATTTTTACTCCCCCTTAGCAAAACTTGTCCCGAACCTTCGGGAGGGGGACTGAGGGGGATGTTCAACTCCAATTTTGCTCAGGCAAACCACGTTGTGTGGGTTTATGTTCGTCAATAGTGCAGTGTGTGAGTTCGATTTCGTGCTTCTGATTTGATTCAACGTTCGTTACACCCCTCTGTGTCTCCCCTTTTTATGGGAGATTTTTTACTCCCCCTTAGCAAAGGGGGACTGAGGGGGATGTTCAACTCACACGCTTTCATGCAACTTATGATGCATAGGTTGTAGTTGGCAATTTTCAGTGATCAAGTTCGATTTCATATTTCTAATCTGATTCAATGTTCTTTACACCCCTCTTTGTCTCCCCTTTTTAGGGGAGAATTTCTTTGGCCACTAATTCACTCATAAAGTAATTCATTCCGGCATTCCAGTGGTGCGGTTACGGGGTTGCAGCGGGCTGTGCCGTCTGTTCCGGGGAGCGTTACGATATAGCCCGATCTAAACGGACTCTCCTCGGGATAATCCGTACTAATAAACTGAGCCCCGCTTTCAAGGGCAAGATCTCTGCGCGTTGTATCGCCTGAACGCGCCTCGTTTGTGGGGATATCGGACCGGGTTCTAACAAGAAAGCCGGCTGCCGTATACTCTTTAATTTGCTCACCCTGATCCATCACATTATTCATCTTTATGAATCCGGCCGTAGGCTCACCCGGTTCAGAGCTGACAAAGAGCACGCGATTTTCCAGGTTTGGATTTCCCTGCAGATAGAAGTCTTTGTGATGCCCCGTATTATCGAGAGCAAACATCACTTTGCCCCGATTGTTAGCTAATGTGGGCCATCCCTCCGTCGTTATCGCCTCTTCAAGTGTGGCAAACTCGCCACGTACATCATCAGGCGTTATCAAATGACTCTCCTCAAAAACTTCGCGAATTTCATTATCAATGCCGTGCAGCAGTTCACTGGTAAATGCAATCGGCTCTGTAAACTGAATGGGCCCTCGATCTTCCATTTTTCCATCTTTCGCCTCAATCAAAATAAAAAGAGGCAGGTGTGTGGGATTAGCCATAGACCAATCACGGATTTCTGAAATACAGGAAATCAGCGTCATGCAGGTGGTTCTGTAATCAAGATCCTGCCCGTGAAGAACTTTAAAGCCCGGTTCGTCCATCTCTTCCGCGTTCACAAATTCCTCGTCGCCGGCGAGCAGGGCCCCGGCCGGTTCAGAAAAAAGTCCCCCGGTTGTATCCGCAAAGACATCCAGCTCAAATTGGCGAATTCCAAGCTCCTCAAGTTGCTCGGTGAGCGGGCGGTGTTCATAATCAATATTTCGGGACCAGCCATCCATTTCGCGATTCAGTAGAGTTACCAGCTCCGGGTGCGGTTTCAATTTATAGCTGTTATGCGTGCCAAGAACCTGGATATGGTTAATCCTCAGTTCATCAGCAGATGGTTCCTGGTTCTGGCAGGCGACAAAAATAATTGAACAGGCTAAAAGAAACAGAAGATTGATTGATTTCATTTTTTTAAGTGAGTTTGATTATTTCATGTAAACCGGGTTTGTAATCACGGTGATTTTTTGATCACTGCGCAAGTTCAGCCGAAGCCATCCTTCTACAGGTTCTTCAAGTTCGTATGTAAACCGTACCTGTCCATTTTCTAAAATTTGAGGTGTATCTTGTAAATCGATTATCTCGCCATTCAGAATCCACTCTGCAGCGAGGCTTTCCTGTTGAGCAGTCTTTACATGAAATAATATAGATTTTTCCGCATATTCCCGGATTGGAATGATACTTCCCATCTGCCACTTCCGGTTACCGGATTCTGCATGGAACGTAATATCCGGTTCGTCTGATCGCTCAGTTTTCAGGTAAACATTGCCTGACTTTACGCCTTCCAAAATAGATTTTTCAGATAAATTCTCAGCCCAAACCACCGTGGTTGGAGTTCCGGGCTGCGCATCGCCGAATCCACCGGAGTGATCGTCACTCCCGCCAATCGCTGTGATCCGGTAACCCCGGTTCAGCAGATCATGCCAAAAAGGAATTCCTGAGATTTCAGTCTCGACGTTTGTGCCATTTACAATTTCTATGGCATCAACAAGATCGTAATTCGTACTGCCGGCACTCCATCCACAACCGGTACAGCTTGCACCTGTTTCTCTGCCGGGGTGATTTATTGAGAACAGGGAGCCAAGACTGTCGGACTGCTGCTGAATATCGTGCACAGTTCTTCCATCGTAGCCAATTCTGAAGTCGACAGGTATGCTTGTACCATAGATATTTGCGTGTCCGTAAAAGGTTGTGACCTCCTGGCCGCGCATCAAAAGCATATTGGGAAACGTAGGTTGAATGACCATCATATCCTGGTGATGGCTCACTGTATTATGATCGGTGATGGCAACGAAATCAAGGTTGCTCTTGTGAGCCGCTTCGGCCACCTGGTGCACCTGGCAGGGAGAGCGCTCACCTTCGGTATCGAGACAGCCAAATGCATCGCTGTGGCCGGTATGCGTGTGGAAGTCTCCCTGATACCATCTGTGCTCATCGGTTAACGGTTCATCCAGTGGGCCGTAATAGAGAGGGTGATTCTCCGGAATTAAACGGATGGTGATTTCGTATTCAGACTCAGCCCCAATCGTTGGAAACCCCAGCGAAACCTGCCATTTTCCTGCCTGCACCGGCCCCGGAAAATAAGAGGGTGTCGTACGATATTTGCTTATAAAGAATGAGGATTTCGAGAACCGGCTGGTTCCCCGGAACCCATCAGGGTCAAACAGTCCGATTTCAATTTCCGCGTAATCGCCCTTACCCGTGTAGTCAAATTCAACATGAATTGCCCCTGTCCCTTCAGGTACTTCAAAATCTTCAAGACGATATGAGTACTGATCTTCCGGCTGAACTTTTCCCGTTATGTTTATGATCTGAGTTTCAATGGGGGAGGAGTATAATTCAGGCTGGCATGTAAACAAGAGCGTGAATGTTGTCAGAATAATTATAACAATAGAAGATTTATTCATTTGAGGAAAAATTTTATTACGTATCAGCTTTTTTTATAAAGAAACTACTTGCCCGTTTTTGATTAAATACAGTACGTCATATCAGTTAAGAGTATAATGCAAAAGGCCTTAAATTAGCCACTCATTCCGGAGGTTGTATATGTGATCAAATTTAGGTTGATAGGTCCTGTATGATAGCCCAGATACCGGAGCTCTTCCGGAATGTTTTTTTGATGTACTAACTGATGCGACTCCAATGGCTTTTTTACCTGTTTTTTCACCGATTAAAAAGAGCAACGGTAAAAATATTTGAAGTGTCCAGGGTCTTTGCATGCGCATAATCTATTTCAGTGTACGTGTTGCCAGAAAAAAAGGCTGTTCAAGAAAATTATTGAGATGAACAGCCTCCTAAAGATTAATGAATGGTTCCTTAATAGCCCGGGTTTTGAGTAAGAAAGTCATCGGCGGCAGAAGCTCCATCAATCGCACTTTGCGGAATGGGGAAGAGGCGTTTGTTTACCTCGTTGTTTGATTTCTCCGTCCAGGAATCTTCGTATCTGCCAAATCGAATCTGGTCGGTTCTTCGCAGGCCCTCCCAGTAGAGTTCGAATCCCCGTTCGCGGAATAATATATCCAGATTCATGGAGCTCAAAGCAGGTGGTACTTGATTTGCACGTGCGTTTCGGGCAGCACGGAGCGTATTGATATCTTCCAGGGCACCGGCGGTATCGCCTGATCGTAGTTTGGCTTCTGCCCGGTTCAGGTACATTTCACCCAACCTCATCAACACAATATCCACACTACTAAAGGTATTACAATTTTCAGATGTGCGGCTGCACTGGTATTTAGAAAATCGGAATCCGGTATTATGCAATCTTCCCTCAGAAGAGAAGTCTACATTCAGAGTGTGGTTTACGTACTCAATATCCCCACCTCTTGTTCTTTCGTTGATGACCGGGTAGATTCTGTACGTTCCGTCATCACAGGTTAGGAAATTGCCATCGTCATCTTTTCTGGGCCCCCAAATAATATTTCGCAGAAAACCTTTATCTATTTCAAAATCTTCTACGGAGGAACAAAAGAAATGGTCCTGATCATTTGCAGGGTCTGCGTTGTCCAGGTCCTGTAAACTTTCGGGAACCTGTAATTCATTCTTGTAGAATCGCGCATCTGACTCTGCATCATCAAAACTTCCATACGCATCTGCCCAGGTTTGAGAAAAGTCAGGCGTTGATGCCGGTCCGTCCGTCCCGTCAGCACTTGGGTGCTCCAGTCTGGGATTCAAATCGCCAGAGAGGGACCAATACGCCCATCTATTATGCTCTCTTTGAAGTGCACCATTTTGATTAAGTGCAAAAATTAACTCCGGATTACTGCTATTTGAGTCGTTAAAAAGGTCAAAATATTCTGGGGAAAGAGAATAGTCTCCGGAGTTGATAATGATATCTGTATGCTCGATGACTTTATTCATATCTTCTGTTGTAAAATCAGGTGTACCATAGGGATCCCTGTAAACAGCTGCATTTAAATATAGCCGTGCCAACAAGCCATGAACCGCCCCTTGCGAAAATCTTCCAGGTCCCCTGTCAGTATTAATTACATCCACAACAGATTCAAGCTCACTCTGTAAATAATCAACAGCATCCTCAGCTCTCAAAATTCGGGATGTTTCGTCGCTGGACTCTTTATCAAAAACAAGACCCCAGCTATCTAACATGAGCATATTCAAATAGGCCCGCATGGCTATCATCTCATGCAGTGCTTCAGTCGCTTCGGTATTTCCTTCCTCTGAAAGAGGTTTTAGAACTTCAATTGCGGATACAGTTCTTGATATATTCCGGGTTACCTCGTTCCAGGAACTGCCTACAAGGTCGTTGCTTGGCGTCATTAAATGCTGATGCACTGCAATAAATTTTCCACCATCAAACCAGTCTGTTCCTCCCCTGAACGGAAGGATAGCCTCGTCGGACGCTATCTCCTGCAGGCCAAAGTAGTTGGTATGTCTCCATGTCCAGGAAAGTTGCCCGTAGGCAGGGGCAATAGCTCCAGTCACGTCTTCAGCTTGTCCGGCTCCGGTTAATGATTCATCCAGAACTTGTTCATCCAGAACATCGCATCCGGAAATCAATATCAAAAATGCGCCTGTAAGTAATAAGTATAAAAATCGAGTTTTCATTTTTTAATGTGTTTTAATTGAAGTATTAAATTCTTTGGAAATTTGTTTTGATTTAGCCCATTTCTATCGAACGGGGGTACAGAATCAGGGTCAGGCATTTTCAATTTTAGAATGACAGATTCACACCTAAAGTAAACGTTCTTGCTGTTGGATAGGTGAAGCGGTCGATTCCAAAGGTCTGAATTCCGGAGATGGATGAGCCTGTGTTTACTTCCGGGTCATAGCCGGAATAATTTGTAATAGTGAACAAATTTTGACCCGTTAACGTCAGTTCCAGGTTCCGGAACAACCCTTCAAGTCCTACAAGATCCGGTTGAAGGTTGTAGGACAAAGTGGCGTTATTTAACCTTATATAATCACCATCTTCAAGATATCGCGTAGAAACCGTGTTTGAGTTTGTTGGAGACTCATCAGGAAACTCGGTAGCAAAATCTGTTGTGTTGAAGCTTTCTGCCAGCGCCCCTTTTTGAAAGAGAGTCATTGCCGTATGATTATAGATTTGGTGCCCGGATGCCCCGTTAAATTTCAAGCCAAGGCCAAAGTTTTTATAGTCCAGATTAAATTGAACACCAAAAAGTAAATCTGGAAGTGCACTTCCAGCAACAAACCGATCGTCATCCAAAATTTCTCCATCACCGTTTCTGTCCACAAACCGGTTAAGTCCATCTTCACGAATCCCATCATGTTCCAGCATATAGAAAGCGCCGACAGACTCCCCATTGATGTACCCATTTATTGTAGCCCCGGTCTGCCCTGCTCCTATTGCAGCTCCTGTTGTTAGAACAGAAAATGGAGAATTTTGAACTTCGTTACGATTGGACGTGATATTTCCCCCGAAACTGTACTGGAGATTATTCGATACAAAATTCCGATATTCAAGAGTGAGTTCAAATCCCGAATTCTGAATTTCCATATCGGGAATATTGGTCCAAAACGTGGATGTTGGCTGAATAGGGTCGAACGGTACAATCTCCAGTAAGATGTTATCAGACACCTTATTAAAATAGTCCAGAGACCCTATAAGGCGAGAATTGAATAGTTCGAAATCCAGGCCTATATCGGTTTGTGTGGACACCTCCCATTGAATGTTCGGATTTGCAAGTCGCGTAAATATGGTGCCAAATGGGTATTGATCCAGGTTGGTAGAATTTGGATTGAGAGGATACGTGTTATTACCACCCCTGCTCTCATTAAAACTTAACTGGGTGATTTTACTTGGTATCTCCTGGTTGCCTGTCTGCCCCCAACTGGCCCTTAATTTTAGGTTATCAACAATGGAAATATTGAAAAAGCTTTCCCTGTCGATATTCCATCCCAGTGCAAAAGATGGGAAATATCCATATTTGTTGTTTTCTCCAAATTTAGATGAACCATCTGCACGTATCGTGGCAGTTAGCAAGTATTTACTGTCATAGCTATAGTTAGCCCTGCCAAAGAACGACTGTAACTTATTTTCTTCTGCAGATGAGTTAAAGTTGGTTGGTCTGTTTGAAGTACTTATCTGATCCTGATACCTCGGTTCAATACCATTTTCAGTAAAACCTTCCATATCCGTTCGTCTCTGCTCGAGACGGAAACGCTGAAAAGAATGACCCGCAAGCAAGTCAAAAGAGTGAGCATTAATGTCCAAGAGGTAATTTAGCGTATTTTCTACGAGGCTGTTGGTGTTTTGATTATTGAAGTTCGTTAACCTGCCATTTTCAAAACCCTCCAGCTGTGAAAAAGGAGACATTTGAACATCTCTGTTGGTTGCCGAGTAATCAATCCCAAGATTAAGTTTATACAAAAGACCACCCAGGATTTCCAGTGAAGGTGCTACGTTTGCAATTATTCTGTTGTTTACTGCTTCATCTAAGTAGATGTTATTTCTGCGAATTGGGTTTAGTCTTTCATCTAAAGGCGTGGGAGAACCATCCGTAATAGCGGGAATAGTAGGATTTAATTGCAACATATCACTGATTACTGCGCCGTTATCAGGTCTCAAATTTTCGGTGTGAACCGCATTGACCCGATACTCCACATTTAATCTTCCGTTCAATGCCGTTTGACTCAAATTGAGTCTGCCAGAGTAACGTTCAAGATTACTTTCTTTCAGAATGCCCTCTTGATTTTGGACACCAAGTGAAGCGAAGTAGTTGAAATTTTCGGTTGCACTTCCCCCCAACGAAAAATTAATGTTATTGGATACAGCTGTTCTGGTCAGTTCATCCTGCCAGTCAGTATTCCCGCTAAAATCATCCAGTGTTCCTCCTGCAGCCGGTACCTGGTTACGAAACTCATCTGCGCTGAAGACATCAATTTTATTGGCCAGGTTCGATAGCGAAGCAGATGTGGAAAGAGTCATTCTGGTACTGCCTTGCTCTCCTTTTTTGGTTGTAATTGATACGACTCCATTTGAGGCTCGTGCACCATAAAGAGCGGTCGCGGAGGCGTCTTTCAATACTTCAATACTTTCGATATCGCTGGGATTGAGAAAATTAAGTGGGTTGTTGGCCACCCCGGTTCCGGAATTGTCCAACATGAATCCATCGACAACAAAAAGTGGCTGAGTGCCGGAGCGTAAACTACCCACACCGCGAATTATGATGTCTTGAGAGGCACCCGGCTCACCACTTGCAGACGTTACATTTACGCCGGCCACTACTCCCTGCAGCAAATCTCCGGGATTAACAGTGACTCCCTGATTAAAATCTTCCGCGCGGGCTGAAGATATCGACCCGGTAATGTCCGATGTTCTTTGTACTCCGTAAGCAACTACTGTTAACTCGTCACTCTCAAGAATTTGAGGGGTTATGGCTATGTCCAAAGATTCACGTCCATTGATATCAACCTCCATGGTTTGATATCCAACAAAAGAAACAATCAGTGTTTCATCCAGGGATGGCACGTTTAACTCAAACTCACCATTTGCGTCTGTGGATGTTCCCAAATTGCCGGAGCCTTGAACAACAATGTTCACACCCGGCAGAACTTCTTCAGTTTGGGAATCTGTGACAGTTCCGGTTACGCTCTGTGCCTGCAAAATTCCGGGCAGGTACAACAGGCCGAGTTTCATGATTAATAATAAACAGAATGTAGATGTAGGTTTCATATTGACATTGAGTTGATAATTAAAATTTTGAGAACACAAACAGAGAATCAGAAGAAAGATGTGATATTATAATTTTCACTATGAATTTCTGTCGGATAATGTCTCATTAGCTGATGATCTCTAAATCATCATTTAATTGGTTTTGAATTACATCTAAAAGAAAGGTTGTTTATGTCATCAAATCGTTACCCCACAGTTATAGTAGGGTTACAATACTGTTAACAGAACGTATAATTTGGTGTAGAAAAATCAGAGAAACGGCTATCGTTGTTGGGAACTATCGCCTGCAAAGCTGGGAGATGGCGCGGTTAGGACGGGGATTTTCTGCGGCTACTCAATTTGATATTTGTGGAATTCCTGAACCCTTTCTGAGGCAGTCAATTGAAATAGGTCGCGGATGTATTCATAAAGATCGTCGCAATGGCCGTGCACTCTTCCTGTTAGGGGAAGACCTTATTGCAAGTCTGCTATACATGAATAAAACCACCTTGTTCGGCTGCTGCTCCGTTTTTACACACTTAAATAATTTAGACCATATGCCCCTCTCTGATTCTTTAGAGAAGGGATGGGGTGAACCTGGAGAAAAAAATAAATTATCTAAGCACTGCTCGATTGATTATACCTTTTTGGACAGCCACTGACATAATTGTTGATGAATTAATGTAACTAACGCCCTTTTTGGACAGTCCCGGACTGTATTGAGATTTTTTAAATCCAACTGGTAAACGTGTTAACAGTATTTACCAATAAATGAGGAATCGATTAGCCACAAAAACCAACACAGCCCTTTACTCTTGTGTTGATGCACTATTTTCTTTTAACAAATCCCTGATTTCGGTAAGAAGTTTCTCCTGGGGTGGAATGGCCGCAACCGGAGGTGGTTTTACTTCTTCCTTTTTCTTGGTCTTTTCATAGGCCCTGATGACCAGGAAAATGGAAAAGGCGATGATAAGAAAATTGATGACGGTTTGGAAGAACATGCCGTAATTCAACGTGACGGCCGCTGCATCTCCGCTTGCCCCCCGAAGGATAATTCTTAGCTCTGAAAAATCGACCCCGCCAATTAAAATCCCGATAGGTGGCATGATGATATCATTTACGAAAGAGGTGACGATCCGACCAAAAGCCCCACCAATCACCACCGCCACTGCGAGATCGACCACATTGCCTTTCATCGCAAATTTCTTAAAATCTTCTTTGATGCTCATATATACCTCCGGGGTTGATAATAATTTGATAAAGTGCTTCGTGAATATATGTCAAAAGGGAAGTATTGCAAAGACGTGGTTTTTGAAAAGCAAGCTGCCTTCTCAACTACCACCCGAAAGATGTAGTTGGCCGGGTGGGCATGTCTGTTTTCATAATAGCAGAGAAACCAGGGCACAGTTTTCTGAGTTGAGATGATGTCGAATCAGGTCAGCCGCGGTGGAGCATACTGGACATTTATGCCCAAGCGCTTCAAAAAATCTGCGGCGGTGTCGGTCAACCATCAGAATGATTGATTCCCTTTTCTCGTTGTCCGGATTTCCGCATGAGCAACCCGGTCTATTCCCAAGCCACTGTCAAGATGTTCTTCCGCGACAGCAAGAGACAAGAGCCCGAATCGGGACCGTCTCACCAAAAATCCTAATCCCTGCAACGCCGGCGAGTTCTTTATTTATCTGCTGGTTGAATAATACGAAAGATTTATTTCCGGACGGGGAGGCCGCACGTCGTTAAAAGAGAACGGATCTCAGGAGAGTATGTGGTTTGCTTTATGAAGGTAAAGGGTGGTGATCTTAATAAGAATGATGCTGGCTGACTACTAAGCGAGCCAAACGGATTGAAAAATGTAATGAGGTATAAAACCTCCGCCTCAATAGATTTGGTACCAAAATAACCCGGACGAATGGGGTTTCCTGCATTGTGAACCGGCCAAAAGATTAATTCAGGAATTAGCCATTATCCCTCCGTCAATTGTATACGTACTTCCGGTAATCCATGACGAATCATCACTCACTAAAAACAGCGCAAGATTTGCAATATCAGCCGGCTGCCCCAGTCTTTTCATCAATGTTGTTTTTTCTGCCTCAGTAACCGCATTCTGAGGCTCGGGAAAAGCTACCGCAGAATCGTGCAGCAGAGTTGTATCTACCGGGCCGGGGCAAATGCTGTTAATCCGCATTTCAGGGCCATAATCCACAGCCATTTGTTTAGCCAATGCAACTAATGCTGCTTTAGAAGCACAATACGCCGCATGATTCGGAAAGGATTTATAAGCGGCAATTGAAGCGTTGATAACGGCCACCCCTTTCCCTGTTTTCTTCATTTCGGGAATTGCGTATTTCATCAGAAAATAGACGGAATCGAGATTGGTTTGGAAGGTTCGGTACCACGTTTCTGTATCCAGTTCAGTAACTTTTCCCAGACCTAAAATTCCAGCATTTGTGATGACGCCGTCCAATCTGCCAAACGTCTTGATCGCCAGTTTGACAAGCTCACGATTTGTTGATTCTTCTCCAACATCACCCGAATGAAATTCTGCCTTCCCCTTTTGTGATCTGATTTCGTGAACAACCTCTTTGCCCTTATTCCGGTTGCGCCCACTTAAAATTAATGAGGCTCCCTCTTCAATAAATTTGAGGGCAATTCCCCTGCCCATTCCGCTTGTGGCCCCGGTGATAATGAAAACTTTTTCTTTCAGTTTCATATTGGATGAGATTATTTTAAAACCCTGCATGAGACCTGCAGGCCTTTGCTGAGTTCGGATTCATATTTTTCCCTGATAGTTGCAGGCACTCTTTCCCGGTTATTCTATACCGTGTTGCTCACAATAAGATTTCTTAGTGAATCATCCTGGATATGTGGCTTTGCCTTCATTCGGGAATAAGAGTCAGGAAACTATCAAACATTATGGCTAAACGCGTACTTAAATGTATTCGCCTGAAATATGTAGTTGGTTGGATACTTCACCCAGGCTACCGATTGGGTTAAACAAGTGCATTAAAAAAAGGTTGTATAAAATAGGACTGCCCATTAAAAATAGGAGCGTAGTTAACTGCACTCCCTTTTTGGCTATATTGATTCATATGGGCATTGGACTTCTCGTTTAGAGTTACTTTTAAAACTGATTTTTTTAAATACTGAAGGCTAACCCCTTAACTCGTCAGCCCGCACAAGCAGCGTGCAGACAGGCAGTAATGAAATGTAGATAAGTAATCCTGGAAACAGTTTTTTACCAGACCCTTACAGAGTCTTTTTTACGGCCTGCAAAATACAAATGGAGCTTGTTGATGTTATCGATCTTTCATTATAGTACGTTTAATTTTACCCATACAAATCAACGTAGCCGAAAATGTTTATACCTATGTTTTCACCATAAAATAAAAAAGCCCTGCATCCGTCTACTGACTGATACAAGGCTTCAGGTGCCCTGGACTAGAGTCGAACTAGCACTCCCTAAACGGGAACTGACCCCTCAAGCCAGCGCGTCTACCAATTCCGCCACCAGGGCATTTATTCAAGACTCAAAAGATAGGGGTTTTTCTATTTAAAAAGAAAGTAGAGTTCTCCGGCTTTTTGTATTTTTTTG
>JAWLEH010000070.1:0-17571 GCA_041686215.1 Balneolaceae bacterium
GTAATCAAAACCGGGTAAACTTGGGGATCCTACGATTAGCTGTCCTTACCGTGTTGAGGATACACTACTTTTTTTAATCAAAGAACTCCCCGGTGCTTCGGCTTAATACACCTTTATAATCCGTTTGGGAGCAAAATCAGTATACTGGCCGTATAGTTGTGAAATACTTTTTTTAGAAAAAATCAGCTTCCATGAAAAAATTGGCAACAGTTTTGACCGCTCTCATTGGATTATGCAGTTATTCAACTTCTCTGGCTCAACATAGTGATCAAACAAAACCGAATATCGTCGTCATCTTTACAGATGACCAGGGGTATGGTGATTTAAGCTCGTATGGGGCTCCAAACATACGAACTCCTCATCTGGATAAAATGGCATCAGAAGGGCAAAAATGGACCCATTTTTATGCAGCGGCCAGTGTCTGTACACCCAGCCGGGCCGGGCTGCTGACCGGTCGGTATCCCGTACGAAGCGGTATGGCCAGTGATGTGCACCGGGTACTCTTTCCCGATTCAAAGGGAGGATTGCCCGAAGCGGAAATTACCATAGCCGAACAGGTAAAAAAAGCTGGATATCAAACAGCGATGATCGGGAAATGGCACCTGGGCCACCATGAACAGTATCTGCCCACAAATCACGGGTTTGATTATTATTACGGTATTCCCTACTCCAACGACATGGATCAAACAGAGGAGAATCCCCAGAGAGGAAATTATATTAACGGCTACTTTGAATTCGCCGATGATCATATCCCCATTGATTATTACAACGTACCCCTGATGCGGAACACCGAAATTATCGAGCGTCCGGCCGATCAAAACACCATTACCCGCAGATATACGCAGGAGAGTATCTCATTTATTGAAGAGAACAGGGATGAGCCCTTTTTCCTGCTGCTGGCACACAGCCTTCCTCATATTCCGCTTTTTGTGTCTGACGAGTTCACCGGCCACAGCGATGGGGGCCTGTATGGCGATGTGATTGAAGAGATTGATCACGGAGTAGGAGAAATCGTTGAAAAACTAAAGGAGCTTGAAATTGCAGAACAGACATTGGTTGTGTTCACTTCTGATAACGGCCCCTGGCTTGTGTTTAAAACGCACGGGGGCAGCGCCGGGCTGCTGCGAGCAGGCAAGGGCATGACCTGGGAAGGGGGTATGCGCGTCCCCGCTGTTTTTTGGTGGCCGGGAACCATCAGCCCTGGAATTGTAACCGAAATCGGCAGTTCACTGGATATTTTCACGACTGTAAGTTACCTGGCCGGAGTTTCTCTGCCCGATAACCGTATTATAGATGGAGTCAACTTATCGCCTGTGCTGATGGGAGAGGGCGAATCACCCCGAAAAGAGATGCTGTTTTACAGGGGAGCGACAGTGTATGCTGCACGAAAAGGAGATTTTAAAGCGCACTATATCACAGAGGGAGCTTACGGTGAGTTCGGAGAGAGAATTGTGCATGAACCCCCGCTCCTGTTCAATTTAAGCGAGGACCCGGCGGAGCGATATGACGTGGCTGATGAGCATCCGGAGGTTCTGGCTGAAATTTGGGAGATGGTTGAAAGGCACAAACAAAACCTGGCTGAAGTTAAAGACCAGCTTGCTGAGCGTGAATCAAATTGAATCCCTTATAAGAAGCCTTTGAAATACTTCCTTATAATCCCCTCTTCAATCATTAGAGCCTGCCCCGACTCATTGGGGAGGGGTATGGGAGGTCAATATTATCGTATTTCAAAGGCTTCGATAAGCCCATATTTTAAAATTCTTTTATCGTAATGCATCACGGATCGTATCAGGATCGCGTCGCAGATCAAGAACTCTCCACACTACTATAGTTGATTCCTCTATTTTGTAGTATATGGCATAAGGAAAATTCTGAGATAATTTTCGATTATATCCGAAAACCTTGATATGTGTACCAGCGAAAAGTGTTAATGAATCGATGTCTGAAAACAGTGAATTGAAGAAATATTCTCCCAGTTCAATATCTTGCTCTTCATAGAAAAGCCTGTCCTTGTAAAGATCCTCCAATGCCGATTCGAGAATTTTTATTCTCATTCGAAGCGTTTTCTAAGCTCCTCTTTTGCATCCTGCCAGTTCATCAAACGTTCCCTTTCTGAATTTACACGTTCTTCTGTTTCACGGAGTACACCCTTGTGCCACTCCGGGGATTCTATCTGTTTCTCATCTTTCACCAAATTTTCCCAAAGTTCATGCATGAGTTGTAATTTTTCTTCCCTGGAGAGTTTTTCTATGTCGACAGATGTTTGCATAACTGTAATTTAATGACAGGATAAGTTTTTCAACCTATACAAAGTGAATAACTATTTAAAATCTAAAAAATTTTTGAGAAGCATGCGTTTTGTTTTATATCGGCTCCATTTACACAGTAGATATGCATAGGATCGGAAAGAGTGAATCGCCCGATTTTTTGAAAATTATGGCGATATTCCGGGGGTTGTCATCCTAATAATGTTCAATATGGATTTCTAAAGGTAGTGAAGCAAAGGTCATCTCAAAAATAAATAGCAGTTTTTTAAAACCATTTCACCTCTATCAAATTATTCCTTTTATTAAAGCTACTTATTAAATCGGTTTATCCTCTTAAGTTCAACATTAATTTTGGATCTACTAATCATCGATAGCAAAAAAAGATGAAAACTACCTTGGTTCTATCTCTTATTATCGTTGGAACGATCTCTTTCTTCTCCTGTGATTCATCAGATGAACAGCCAAGGCCAAACATCGTTCTTATTTTAGCGGATGACCTTGGCTACTCGGACATTGGTGCCTACGGCTCAGAAATTGAAACGCCGAACCTGGATCGCCTGGCAGATAACGGGATCAGGTTTACCCAGATGCATAATACAAGCAAATGCTTCCCCTCGCGGGCTGTCCTTCTTACAGGGCAGTATGCCCAAAGGGTTGGGATGAGTGAATCGCCCGGGAGTTTGACAAACGCAGTGATGTTTGGGGAAGTGCTTAAAAAGGCCGGTTACAGAACTATTTATGTCGGCAAGCATCACGGGACCGACAACCCCCATGAATGGGGATTTGATCACTACCGGGGGCTGCGGGATGGAGCAGCCAACTATTTTAATCCCGGGGAACAGCGGCCATCCGACCCTGGACCTCCCGCCCAAAAAGAGGCTTTTTATCCCCGCACGTTTCTGTTTGATGATTCTGTTGCCGCCCCATTTACACCCTCTGAGGATTACTACGGTACGGACACCTGGACCGACTGGGCGCTGCAGCTGCTGGGACAGTATGAAAATGATACCGATCCGTTTCTTCTCTACCTGTCATACCAGGCACCGCATGATCCGCTGCAGGCACCTGATGATGTCATCGATAAATATGAGGGAGTGTATGATGCCGGTTTTGATTCAATAGCGATTGCGAGGTATGAACGACAGTTGCAAATGGGACTTCTGGACGATCGTTATCCGCGATCAGAACCAACTTATCGCGAATGGAAAACTCTCGATGATTCAACAAAAGCAGACCAGGTTCGCCGGATGCAGGTTTACGCCGCCATGATCGATCGGATGGATCAAAATATCGGCAGGCTTCTCGAATACCTGGAGGAACAGGATGAGCTGGATAATACACTGTTGATGTTTGCCTCAGACAACGGGGCATCGGCCGAAGTTGTAGAGATTGGTGAAGGAGAAATTGGTTCGATGACCCGATGGGCATCCTTAAAAGAAGACTGGGCCAATGTAGCCAATACCCCCTTTCGATTATATAAAAACTACTCGCATGAAGGCGGGACCGCAACTCCCTTTATTGTCCACTGGCCGGATTTGACCAGCGAAGGCGGACAAGTCAATCACAGCCTGTTGCACTTTATAGATATTATGCCCACTCTTGTTGAGGTAAGCGGTGCCACGTACCCTGAGCAGTACAGAGGGGAAGATCTCTATCCGACGGAGGGTATCAGCCTGCAACCGTTGTTTAAAGGAGATTCTGTTGCGCGAAATGATGCTCTCTATTACGAATGGAATGTGGGTCGTGCGGTTCATACCGAAAACTGGAAGTTAGTGCAATGGGGCGATGAGTGGGAGCTCTACGACCGGCGCACCAATCTGACGGAAACAGAGAATATTGCTGCTGATTATCCGGATACGGTGGATTTATTAGAGGCTCAATGGCAGCATTGGGCGGAAGATGTAAATAACGAGAATTAAAATGGAGAGTCGAAACAGAAATATCACACTTTGTTGTGGGGTACTCAATGTTCAATCCTTTTTGATAAAATTATTTTTCATTGGATTGATAACATTAACGGGTGTTGGTGTCGATGCACAGAATACGCGACCCAATGTTTTGTTTGTGATCAGTGATGATCAATCCTATCCGCATGCTTCCGCTTATGGGGCTGAATTCATCGAAACGCCGGCCTTCGATCGTATAGCTGATGAAGGAGTTTTATTTACGAATGCATTTGTAGCTTCACCAGGCTGCAGTCCTTCACGTGCCTCAATTCTTACGGGCAGATATCCCTGGCAAATCGAAGAAGCGGGTACACACGCCAGTCTGTTTCCCAAAAAGTATACAGTACTCCCGGACTTACTTGAAGACGCTGGATATGTCGTCGGATATACCGGTAAAGGATGGGGACCGGGTGATTGGGAAGAAAGCGGCAGGGACAGAAATCCGGCAGGTCCGGAGTTTCAGAATCAGGAGCTGAATCCTCCTTATGATTGGATTCGCAATACTGACTATTCAGAAAATTTCAGAGATTTTTTGGAGCAAAGATCGGAAGATGAACCGTTCTATTTTTGGATGGGCACATCCGAACCCCATCGTCCATTCGAAGAAGGTGTCGGTATGCGTGCTGGTAAAAAGATTGAAAATGTTACTGTACCTGACTACCTGCCGGATACACCCGAGGTACGAAGTGATTTATTAGATTATGCTGTGGAAATAGAGTGGTTTGACCGGCATCTCGGAAAGGCTGTAGAGTTGCTGGAGGAGGTTGGGGAGCTTGAAAACACATTGATCATTGTTACTTCAGACAACGGAATGCCATTTCCCAGGGCCAAGGCAAATCTCTATGAGGATGGAGTCCATGTACCTTTGGCAATACGATGGGGTGGGCAAGTGCAGGGAGGACGAGTGGTATCTGACCTGGTCAGTTTAATCGATTTGATGCCTACCATACTGGATGCTGCGGGAGTTGAGTATCCGGAGATCCATGAAATAACGGGTCATAGCCTGATAGACATTTTTACCCCAGGCGCGGAGGAGATAAAGAGTCCGTTCAGAGATGCCGTCTATTTTGGACGGGAGCGTCATTCAAGTTCCCGCTGGAACAACAAGGGGTATCCGCAGCGGGCTATTCGAGGCCAACACTATTTATATATCCGAAATTTTACACCCGAAAGATGGCCTGCCGGAAGTCCAAGACGTATAGAAGAGGGCCGCCTGACCCCCTTTCACAGTGGATATCATGATATTGATTCTGCGCCTACTTTAGATGTAATTACAAAAGAGGCCAATAATCCATATTTCAATCGATATCTTTTTTTGGCCGTTGGCAAGCGACCGGCAGAAGAATTGTATGATATTGAAAACGACCCTGGCTGTATCAACAATTTAGCGTTGAATCCTGATTATGAGGAAATTACCGAAAGACTTAGAAGTCGACTTTCAAACAAGCTTGAAGAAACAGGTGATCCTCTCGTAGCAGGTAATTTGGAAATTTGGGAAAATTATCCGCGGCTTAGGGGGCCAATGCGGGAATTTCCTGTGCCGGTTTGGTCAGATGATAAAGAATGATTTGTAGAATCCGTTTAAAATCGAATAGATGGGAAAAATAAAATAAAGATGAACCAGACAAAAAGCATGAGTTGGCGATATATCAGGAATGCAATATTAACACTCTTTTTAGGAATCTTCCTATTTGGCTGTAGCGAGTCAGAACCGGAACCGGAAGAACTCCCCAATATTTTGTGGATTACAAGCGAAGATAACAGCCCGTTTATAGGAACTTACGGCGATGATTATGCGGATACGCCTAACCTGGACAGACTGGCTGATGCGGGAATTCTCTACGAAAATGCATACGCCACAACACCGGTTTGTGCTCCTTCCCGATATACGCTCATTACCGGTACGTATGCCAATCGATATGGAACTGAAAATATGCGAAGCGTCTATCCCATTCCCGATAATATTCGTTTTTACCCGGCTTATCTGAAAGACCTGGGATACTATACTACGAACAATGTAAAAAAGGATTACAATACGATCGACCAGCCGGAGGTGTGGGATGAGTCCAGCACCGAAGCTCACTACAGTGATCGGGCAGAGGGGCAGCCGTTTTTCCATATCAGAAATTTGACCACAACCCATGAGAGCCGGCTTCATGACCCGATTGATACCCTGATTCACGACCCGGATGATGCACCCGTGCCGCCCTACCACCCCGATAACGAAACGGTTCGAAAAGACTGGGCGCACTATTACGATCAAATGACTTTAATGGACGAAGAGGTTGGTGAAATTCTGCAGGAACTGGAGGAGTCGGGCGAAGCTGAAAATACCATTATCTTTTACTATGGGGACCACGGGGGTGGACTTCCCGGGGCGAAACGGTTTATGAATCAGCGGGGGCTGAGAGTTCCTTTGATTGTCTATTTCCCATCGAAATATGAACATCTTGCTCCTGATGATAACAGAACTGACCGACTTGTCTCCTTTGTAGATTTTCCGGCCACGCTTTTGAGTCTTGCAGGAAATGAACCACCGGACTTTATGGACGGGGAGCCTTTTCTGGGGGAGCATGAGACGGCACCGCGTGAATATGTCCATATGTACCGTGGCCGGATGGACGAACGATATGATTTGTCAAGGGCTGTCCGGGACCAGGATTTTCTCTATGTCAGAAATTACATGCCGCAACGAATTTATGGCCAGTATTTGGACTATTTGTGGAGGGCTCCGACAATGCAGGTCTGGGAGGAAGAGTACCGGGCAGGGAATCTGAACGAGATACAGAGTCAGTTTTTTGAACCCAAACCGCCTGAAGAGCTCTATTTAATATCTGAGGATCCATATTCTGTGAATAACCTGGCAGACAATTCTGCCTACGAAGATGATTTACAGCGATTGAGGCAAGCAAACTCCGACTGGATTCGGGAAATCAACGACCTGGGTTTTATTCCTGAAGGAATTCTGGATGATGTTCGGGGCGACCGGCCGCTTTACGATGCCGTTCGTGAGGATGATACGCCGATTGAAGAAATTATTGAAACTGCTGAGATGGCGTCGTACCGGCCTGAAAATAGTATGGAAGAGTTGGTCAGCCGGCTGGAGTATGATGATCCATCTGTTCGCTTTTGGGCGGCAATGGGGCTTGCAAACAGCGGGGAACAGGCAACTGAATATAGCTCGAATCTACTTGAAAAACGGAATGACTCCTCCGGTGAAGTTAAGGCAGCTGTTGCCGAAGCACTCCTGGCTGCAGGTGAAACATCAGAGGCGATGGAATTGATCGAAGAAACCCTTGCAGATCCGGATAATCATGTAAAACTCCGTGCACTAAATTTAATAGAAACTCTTGATGAAAGCCTGGTAACTGAAGAGATCAAAAACACCATTCGCAGGTTTGCGGATGAATTTGAAAACCAGGAGGCTGCTGCTGCCGGATATGTATTTCGGGCTTCAGAAAGGCTGGTTGATAAACTCAATCCGTGAATCAAAGTCTGAAATATATTTATGGGCTCCTCATTCGGTGGCCAGTCGCTAATGATTTCAATCATTCCAAAGCTTAGCTTCTTTCTGCATAATGGGTGAGTGGTGCGCCTTCGCCCCGGCCAAAATCTCTCAGAAGATCGTGGTTCGACGGCACATATACCTGCTTTTCCTCGCGGTTTGATCTGTTAATTTCTCGTGACCAAAATGGAGAAAAACTGAACATAATGAAGGTACATAAGCGGATACTGTTGCAATCAGGTTGTTCACCTGAAGACTTATGAAGTGCAATGGGGCTTTGTAGCACCGTGCTTTTGCTAAATTCTATCGGTATCGCGACAATGAAATCCCAATGAATCCTGATACGCTCCGGTTTCTACGCTACCGAGAAGACTGGCCCTGGACTAAGACAATAAACCTGGTTCTAAAAAGCCTTCACAAAATTTACACGGTCGATTCAATATTTCACGGATAACGAGCCGGATGTGTAATTTTCTAAAAACTCAATTTGAAACAAGAATTCCCTAACCGTATGATAACTTTTCATTTACAGTTCATTTTGCTAAACTCCTGATACACTGTCAACTACTTAATCATTTGCCCCATGAAAATAACAGATACCAATTTTAGCGGCTGTCAACTACTGTCTCTATGTACATTTATGATGTTTGCGGGTTTTATGGCGGTTTTACCCTGCACAGTTTTGAGTCAAACCCTTGTTACCGGCTATGTTTATCATGATGAAAATGAAAACGGTGTTTTCGACACCGGTGAACAGACAATTCAGGATGTCTCGGTGTCGAATGGCAGGGATATTGTAGACACAAATAGCAATGGACAATACGAGATTTCAGTGGAGGAAAACTCGATTGTTTTTTTAATAAAACCAAATGGCTGGAAAACGGCTGTGGACAAAAATAACATTCCGCAATTCTTTGCCATCAACAGCCGCGATGGAGCCGGCGGGGATGATTTCCGGGGCTTGTCTCCATCAGAAAAACTGCCAGAATCAGTCAATTTTCCACTCTATCAGAATGATGAGCCCGACAGCTTCAGGGTTCTTGTATTTGGAGATACCCAGCCACGGACCATCGATGAGGTGAACTACATTGCGCACGACTCTGTACAGGAGCTCATTGGAGTTGATGCGGCATTCGGGGCAACACTGGGAGATCTTGTCTTTGATGATCTGAATCTTTTTGAGCCGCTAAATCAAGTAGTGGGGCAAATTGGACTTCCGTGGCGTCACGTCATGGGTAATCACGATATTGATTTTTCTGCTGATGACAACTGGAACGCACGTGGGGCATATATGAGTACTTACGGGCCGTCCTGGTACGCATTTCAGTACGGTAAAGCTCATTTTTTAGTGATGGATAATATCAGGTGGATTGTAGAGGAGAATGACCGTTATTACAGAACAGGTCTTGGAGAAAGGCAGATGCAATTTGTTGAAAATTACCTTCAAACAGTTCCTGATGATGAAATCCTGGTATTTATGGCCCATATTCCCTGGGTTGGATCTACATCATGGGCCGATGAAGGGGAACGCCTGGAGTTTTTTAACCTTATTGCTTCGCATCAGAAGTCTATATCATTTGTTGCTCATACACATCGCCATTATCATCATCTCATTGGTGAGGAAGAGGGCTTTCCCGGAGATGAGCCACATCATATGGTAAGCATGGCTACAGTCTGCGGCTCATGGTGGACCGGCGCGCATGATGAGTATGGAATTCCACATTCGATGATGCGTGATGGAACACCTACCGGATATGGTTTTCTCGAAATTGACGAAGCAGACTGGAAGTTTTCGTTTAAGGCTGCGCGCCGACCTGCAGACTTTCAAATGCATGTGTATGCTCCCGATGAGATCATGGCATCAGAAACATCTTCTGCTGATGTTTATGCAAATGTATTTAACGCCCTTCCTGATGCTACTGTTGAGATGAAGATTGGCAAAAATGGAGAGTGGACAGCAATGGAGAAATCTCAGGAGCCTGACCCGTTTTACGTAGCTATGAAAAAGCGGGAAGATGCTTTGGATGACGTATCCTGGCGGCGCACAGGTGATGCGAACTCCACTCCACACCATTTATGGAAATCAAAATTGCCTGAAAACCTTGAACCGGGGACATACACGGTTTACATAAGGGCAAATGACAGATGGCACAATTTAGATGGCAAGCGGATAATTCGTGTGAAAAAGTGATGTTCATACAATTTTAGAAGGGGTAAATGAGCAGAAAAATGTCTTGTATTACGCGTCCGGCTTTAGTATTTACATAAAACCTGGCGGGAAACAGGAAATCAGTTTGTGAATCACTAAACAACTTTTTGTATAGTGAAATGAGAGGATATAACGTCACGCTAACGGAAGGTGCCTTTCGGAGCTGACGCGGATTAGGTAATTGCTCTTAGTTAATGCAAAGATTATCATAAAATACTTTCTACCATGCACAAAACAAACAGGCCGGCTCTTATTAGCAGATTTATACTGGTGTCTCTGTTTTTATTTACTGTTGCTACTGAAAAGGGAGTTTCACAGTCCGGAATAGCACCGACAGATATTGAATCCGTTCAGTTCTACATCCCTGATACTCACCTTACCGGAGGCTTTGCACTTGGGACTCAGGCATACACATTTAACCGGTATTCTGCATTTGAAGCGATTGAGATGACGGCAAAGGCAGGTGGCCGGGTTATTGAATTATACCGCCAAAAGGTCTGGCCTGATGAGGATGATGATACACGGCTCGTACCGGGAGTGTCTGACGAGGTGATTGAAGCCGTAAAGCAAAAGCTGGAAGAGCACGATATTATTGCGGTAAACTACGGCAATATTCCCCTTCCAAATGATGAAGCAGAGCTCAGAGAAGTGTTCGATTTTGCACAAAAACTTGGAGTGAAGGCCATTACCTCTGAACCTTCTGAGGAGGCGATGGATCTTATCGAACAAATGGTGGTGGAGTATGGAATTGCCGTGGCCGTTCACAATCATCCGCCGCGCCCCGATCGGCCGAACTACCGCCACTGGGACCCTGAATTTGTACACAGCCTTGTTGAGGGAAGAGATTCAAGAGTGGGCGTTTGTGCGGATATCGGCCATTATGTTCGATCCGATATCAATCCGGTTGAAACATTGAAGCTGCTCGAAGGGCGAATCGTCAGTATTCACTTTACCGATGTGGACCAGTGGGGAGCCGAGGGTGAAGATACCCTTGCCGGAACCGGTGTGATTGATCTGCCGGCCGTTCTTGCCGAACTAAAACGTCAAAACTTTGGGGGAAATATCTCTATTGAATACGAAAATAACTGGGACGAAAACATTACCGATGTAGCTCAGTTCATTGGGTTTGTCAGGGGATGGGAAGAAACCTTAAATAATTGATTCGGACTATTTTGATAAAATCTACTTACGTAATATTATTGGTCATATCGTGCTTTCTTTTTACAACGGGTTGTAGCAATTCCCAGGATCAATACCCATCAAGCTCAGAAAGCAATCCTCCCAACATCGTTCTCATTTTCCTGGATGATGCCGGGTATGCCGACTTTAAACCGTTTGCTGAAACCCGCTATCCCACACCCAGCGTGCAGACTTTGGCTGAGGAAGGGCGCACCTTTATGAATTTCTATGTTCCGCAGGCGATCTGTTCAGCTTCAAGAGCTGCACTGATGACGGGAACCTACCCCGAGCGAAACGGCCTGTTTAATGCGCATCCTCCAAAGGATCGTGGCCTCAATCCGGATTTTATGACGATGGGTGAAATGCTGAAAGAGAATGGATACACTACCGGGTTTTTTGGGAAGTGGCATCTGGGTGACCAGGAAGAGACTCGCCCTCATAATCGCGGGTTTGATGAAACGGCCGGAATTATGTACTCCAACGACATGTGGGCAGGTCATCCCGAAAATCCGGAGTATTGGGGGCAATTTCCCATGTACTACTGGAAAAACGGGGAAATAGAAATTGATTCGGTAACGGCAGAACATCAAACCCAGTTTACCACCTGGTTTACCGAAGAGTCGGTCGATTTTATTAACCGAAACAGCGATGACCCTTTCTTTCTCTATGTGCCTCACCCCCAGCCGCATGTGCCGCTTTTTGTGAGCGATAAATTTGCAGGAAAATCCGGCACTGGCCTTTATGGTGATGTGATGATGGAGATCGACTGGTCGGTCGGTGAAATTATGAATGCCCTGGAGGAGAACGGAATTCGCGATAATACAATGATTCTGTTCTCTTCGGATAACGGACCCTGGTTGTCGTATGCCAACCACTCAGGCCAAACTCTTTTCAGAGAAGGAAAAGGTACTTCATTTGATGGCGGAATCAGAAGCCCGATGATCATCTCTTACCCGAATGGAATTGAAAAGAACACCGTATCACACAGCACATTTTTCTCTATAGATTTGATGCCAACCATAGCATCACTCACGGGGTCCGACCTGCCCGACTATGAGATTGATGGTAAAAACATCTGGGATCTGCTTCATGGGCCGGATGGATCCGAATCTCCCCAGGAGTATTACGCTTTTACTAACGGCACAGAATTTCAGGGAGTGATGAGTGGTGATGGCAAATGGAAGCTGCACGTTCCCCACGGCTACAGAACCAGTCCGGTTGGGGGGAGAGACGGTATTCCGGGCCTCTATCAGCAGGATGAGATCAGCCTCTCCCTGTTTGATATGGTACACGACCCATACGAAAAAGTAAATGTCATAGACGATTATCCCGACATTGCCAACGAGTTGATCCGGATTGCAGAAGAACATCGTGAAAGATTTTTTGAAGAGTAATTTGTGAACAATCGGGAGTGAACCGTTTTTAATTAACGCGTTTACCAAAACCTGTCAGGTTTTGTGATGATTGTACTGAGTTCACTCTGAAAAGTCAGATTAAGAACAAATGTTAATAGAAAGCTTAAATAATTTAGACATTATGCCCCTCTCTGAATCTTTAGAGAGGGGATGGGGTGAGTAGGAAACAATTAAACCTAAATTATTTAAGCTTATGCCACTTATTTTCAGAACGTATGACTTTTCGGAGTGGGCTCTTGTACTTAAATCTTTGATAAATAATGTTTAAAACCTGACAGGTCTTGGATGGTCGCTACCGTATTTCTTTCGAAACATTTACAGTAAAATCAAAAACGGCAACTCAGTCCAAAATGATGCATAGTATAACCCGTAGTATCAATTTTCTGTTTCTTATTTTCTTATTTGGAGCCTCATCGCTCTTTTCCCAGCCCAAAAACGTCATTTTCATCCTGGCGGACGACCATCGCTACGATTATATGGATTTTCACCCCGACAGCCCCGATTTTCTTGAAACACCGGCCATGGACCGCATGGCCGAGGAGGGTGCGCATCTTGCCAACGCATTTGTGAGCACATCGCTCTGTTCTCCAAGCCGCGCTTCCATTCTCACGGGTCAGTATCCGTTTCGCCACGGCGTTGTCGACAATAACAACGTGATGCCGGAAGGCGTACCCCTGTTTTCCGAAGCTCTGCAGGATGCAGGATATCAAACCGGATACTTTGGCAAGTGGCACATCGGTCATGATCACGACGATCCAAAGCCTGGTTTCAATCGATGGGTTAGTTTCCGTGGCCAGGGAGTCTATTACAACCCGACACTGAATATTGATGGTGAGAGAGTGGAGCCTGAGGGGTATATCACCGATTTAATGACCGATTACACGCTGGAGTGGCTGGACGAAATCAGTCCCGATCAGCCATTTTTTGCCTACCTCTCGCACAAAGCGGTTCATGCCGAGTTTGAGCCGGCAGAGCGGCATGAGGGGATGTACTCTGATGTACGCATTGTAAAACCGCAGTCGATGAAAAATATCGAGCAGAATTATGAAGGAAAGCCAGACTGGGTATACGAACAGCGCTACAGCTGGCACGGAGTGGAGCATATGTACCATGGGCGGGATGATCATCCCCAAAGTGTGGACGAGATAATTGTACGCTACAGCGAATCTCTGATGGCGGTGGATGAGAGTATTGAGCGCGTGTTAAATTACCTCGAAGAAAATGATCTCGCTGATGAAACGCTTGTCATCTATATGGGCGACAACGGATTTATGCTGGGCGAGCACGGGCTTATTGATAAGCGGCAGGCCTATGAGGAGTCGATGCGGGTGCCGATGCTGGCCTGGTCACCTGGCTTTATAGAACCAGGGAGTGTGATAGAAAAAAACGTGATGAATATCGATATCACGCCCACCATTCTGGATCTTGCCGGGGGATCCATGCCGCAGAATCATGTGGTTGATGGACAGTCGTTTCTGCCGCTTCTTGCCGGTGAGTCTGCCGATAACTGGAGAGAGGAATTTGTATATCAATATTTCTGGGAAAACTCATTTCCGCACACGCCGACCACCTACGCCATTCGCGATGACCGGTACAAATATATCTACTACCATGGAGTTTGGGATAAAAATGAACTTTACGACCTGCAGACCGACCCAAAAGAGATGGTAAACCTTGTGGATATGCCCGAGCACAGAGACCGTGTCAACCGAATGCGGAATCGGATGTTCGACATCTTTGAGGAAAATGGCGCCACAGATGTTAAATTTCGCCGGCCCTCTGCAGGCCAGCAGGATGAACGCAAACGGTATTAATTATTAATCATGAGTTCTATGAAAACATCACTCACCCTTTTTATACTTATTTTTTCTTTTGCAACACTTTCATGTGAAAACGATGAACAGAAAAGTGAATCGAATGCGGGGCCATCAGACCAGCCTGCTGTCAATGAGAGGACTGCCGGCGATTTACATGCTGCAGCACTCAGTGGCGATCTTCAGGTTGTAAATGAATCGCTTGAACAAGGTATTTCCGTTGATGATACGGATGAACTTGGTCGCACCGCGTTAATGTTTGCCGGGTATAACGGACACAATGATGTTGTAAATGCACTGATTGAAAACGAGGCTGACGTGAATTTAGAAAATGATGAAGGCCGCACGTCACTCATGTTCGCTGCGAGCGGGCCTTTTTCAGAGACAGTTTCGCTGCTTCTCGAAAATGGTGCGGATGTCAATCGTTCTGATGCAGTGGAAGAGTGGACACCCCTGATGTATGCTGCTGCGGAGGGAAATAGTGAGGTTGTGGAACTGCTCCTGGAGCACGGCGCCAATCCGGCTGCAGAGGATACTGATGGAGAGACAGCGGCGGATTTTGCAGAAAACAACGGCCATTCACAAACGGCTGCGCTTCTAAGAAACAGTTTAACACAGTGAGGGCAACATCTTGAAAGAAATTCAGCGTAAATTCAGAAGTAACTCAGCAAGACTTGACGGGAAAATATCACACTTATTTTTAGTAGTGTTATATATGGCGTTATGGGGGTGTACGGACAATACCCGGCAGGTAGAGTCACCTGATAATTCAGATCAGAAACCACCCAATATTATCTATATCCTTGCCGATGATTTGGGGTATGGTGATCTGGGCAGCTATGGTCAGGAGCGTATTAAAACACCCAATCTCGACCGCATGGCTGAAGAGGGGATGCGCTTTACACAGCACTATTCAGGCAGTACTGTATGTGCACCCTCCAGGTCATCACTGATGACAGGCCTCCATACCGGCCACACCCCTATTCGCGGAAATAAAGAGATTATGCCGGTGGGCCAGTACCCTCTTCAGTATGGTACGATAACCATGCCAAAGATCTTACAAGAGGCCGGATATGCAACAGGCGGATTTGGCAAGTGGGGACTCGGATATCCGGGTTCTGAAGGCGAGCCGTCTCTTCAGGGATTCGATGAATTTTTTGGTTTTATGTGCCAGCGAAGATCCCACTTTTTTTACCCGGAATTTCTCTACCACGATCAGTGCGGAGTACCCATCAAAAAAGTTGAGCTTGAAGGCAACCGGGTTGAAAATGCATCCACGGAGAACTTTCAGCGGGAGGGAGCCGGCCCGCCCATAACAAAAGCACACTACAGCCAGGATGTAATTATGGATAAGGCGATGGAATTTATCGATAAGAACCGGGAGTCGCCTTTTTTCCTCTATCTTCCCTCTCAGATACCTCACGCATCACTCCAGGCTCCTGATGAAGCTCTTGCGGTCTACCTTGATGAAAACGGAGCAAGTATTTTTGATGAAGATACCTCACGCCCATTTGGCGCATATACTCAAACCGATAAGCCGAAAGCCATGTATGCCGCCATGGTCACTCTGCTTGACAGCTACGTGGGTATGATTGTTGAAAAACTGGATGAGCTGAATCTAACCGATAATACACTGATCATCTTTACCAGCGATAATGGTTCTTATTCCGAAGGCGGATACCACTATTCCATGCACAACTCAAATAGCGATCTCCGCGGTGGGAAACGCGACCTCTATGAAGGCGGAATTCGCGTTCCGTTTATTGCAAAATGGAGCGGAAAAGTTGAGCCGGGAAGTGTCAGTGATCATATATCGTACTTTCCGGATATGATGCCCACGTTTGCGGAACTTGCGAATCAACCGGTGCCGCCGGGTATTGACGGTATCTCTATGGTGCCTACACTTCTTGAGTCGGGCGTACAAAAAGAGCACCCATATATTTACTGGGAATTTCATGCTCAGGGCGGAAAACAGGCAATTCGAAAAGGTGACTGGAAAGCGGTTCGGCTGAACGTAATCGAAAACAGGCAGTCTCCGATTGAACTGTACGATTTGTCAAATGATAGATCAGAATCCGAAGATGTATCGGGGCAGTATCCTGAAATTGTTGAGGAGATAGATAGCCTGTTTCGGGAAGCTCATGTTCCTTCGGAGTTGTTTCCCTTTTTCAACTCGCCTGGCGATTAAAATGACGTAAACTGATTTTTTATATCAATATAACCAACAAAAACACGTAAGTAATAAGATGTGTCCGGCCAACCGTAAAAAAAAGATTGAGAACATAATAGTTACGACAATTTTGCTGTACCTGCTTGCTTTATGGCCTGTACTCCTGATCTCTCAAAATACAGAAGAGACTAAAAAGCCTCACATCATTCTGATTATGACAGATCAGCACCGGGGGGATGCCGTTGGATACGCAGGCAATGACCAAATTATGACGCCAAACCTGGACAGGCTTTCCAGAGAAAGTGTCCATTTTAAAAATGGCTATAGCTCCGTGCCAAGCTGTACGCCGGCAAGAGCTGCGCTTCTCACAGGGATGTCACCCTGGAATAACGGGATGCTGGGGTACGGACGTGTTGCCCGCGAATATGAGTTCCAAATGCCTCAGATGCTTCGTGATCTGGGCTACCACACATTTGGAATTGGGAAAATGCACTGGTTCCCGCAGAAAGCCCTTCATGGCTTTCACGGAACCCTCGTTGATGAAAGCGGCCGCATCGAATCTGATGGATTCATCAGCGACTACCGAAACTGGTTCAAGTTAAATGCTCCCGGGCAGGATCCCGATCAAACAGGAATTGGCTGGAACGAGCACCGGGCGGGTGTCTATCAGCTCGATGAAAACCTTCATCCAACGGTTTGGACGGGACAAACCGCTGTGAATTTTGTAGAGAATTATGATTTGAAAGATCCGCTGTTTTTGAAAGTCTCTTTTGCACGTCCTCACAGCCCATACGATCCACCGCAGCGTTATCTTGACCGATATCGCGATATCGAGATTCCTGCGCCACCGGTGGGAGAGTGGGCAAAACGGTTTGCAGAATTTCCTGAAAATCCTGTCGCGGCTTTTGGGGATTTTGGGGCCGATCACGCAATCAAAAGCAGGCGACACTACTACGCACTGATTACCCAAATTGATGAGCAGATCGGAGAAATTATTGAAGTGCTGAAAGAGCATAATATGTACGATAACAGCCTTATCCTATTTACATCGGATCATGGAGATATG
>JAWLEH010000071.1:0-17568 GCA_041686215.1 Balneolaceae bacterium
ACACGGGGCTGAGCCAGGAAGGTATTGATCTTGGCAGCCGTCATTCTCAGGTGGTAGACAAGCCGGAAGCTGCAATAGTGTTTGGAGACGGCGTGCGCTCAACCGAAGCGGGCGAAGCGTGGTTTTTGCTGAACAGGCATCTTGAGCTGCCCATCACAAAAATTGATTCCGATGTACTGCCGCGTGCCGATCTCGGGCGTTACAACACCCTTGTGCTGGTTGACGGAAACTACGGCCGGTGGAGTGAAGATACCGTTGAAGAGATTAAACGATGGGTGAGAAGCGGAGGATCGCTTATCACCAGCGGACGGGCTACCCGCTGGGCCATTGTACAGGAGATTGTGTCTGAAGATTTTCGGGCCGAAGATCCTGAGTTGGTTGCCGAAGGGGCGCGGTTCAATTATGAAGAACGGGATGACCGGCGCCGGGCAAACACTATTCCCGGGGTGATTCTTGAGGCCGATATTGATCCGTCGCACCCGATTGCATTTGGGGTGGATGACCGCAGCCAGCTCTTTATTAAACAGAGCAGCAATTTTCTGAAACAGGGCAAAAATCCATACGGCACAGTAGCCAAATTTACGGAAGACCCACTGGTAGCCGGTTTTGTGAATGATAAAAACCTGGAAAGAATTCGCGGTACAGCGGCTATTCTTGTATCAGAAGAAGGAAGCGGAAACGTGATTCTCTTTTCTGAAAATCCCAATTTCCGGAGCTACTGGCACACTACCAGCCGGCTATTTATCAACGCTATTCTGTTTGGCCGGAATATCTGATCATTTCATACCTGCTGATCCAAACCCCGTTGTGGCATTATCCGTCATGGCGGGGTTTCATTTGTTCCAGCGGATTCACTACAACAGGGGCCTGTATTGACGTACTTATTTACATAATTTATTCAGTATTTTTTCAGTAACTTTTGCTGAGTATTGTTAAGCTATTTATCCTATATTCAAGAATTGAATGCTTAGGTTGAAAAATTAAAATAAATCCTTCGACGGGAATTTTTTTCAATATTAACAGTTCTCTACAGCACGATTTGAAACAGATACCCGGGATAAACAACGTTTGTGAAATCTTTCATCCGTACATATAGCAGATTGGTTCTCATCGTGATGCCGATTTTTTTATTCAGCACTACGATACAGCACTCCCTTGACATAACAACGTGGTTCCCCTATACAGAGTCAGCTCATGCAGGGAATTCATTATCTGAAGTGATGGAGGAACTGAGCGGTAAAGATGATATTCACTCCACGCTGAATATGCCTTTTTACACGTTGGTTTATTATAAAGCTACAATCAATTCAGCAGTTGACATTCAGACTGCAATCCGGCCGGTACCTACCCCTCCCCCCGACCAGACCTGAAAATTCCTCACCAATATCTTAAACCGGCAGACTTCCAGTAGACCTGAGTGCGACTCCGAAATATTTGTCGTAACCAGGCCATGAAGTCCTGATGCCGGCTTCGATCAAACTTACCAGAGGGCTTTGTATTACTGCCGGTCTGAACGCTTTTTTTGCAGGTTGACGAGTTATGGACACCCATCAGCCGTCAAATCCATTCGTCAGACGGGTATTTCTCCAAAGGGGTGCCCGAGGCTCAAAGCCCTCTATCAAACCAAATTAATGAAGTCATGAATTCGAAAATATTTGCATTCACAATTGTATCATTGTTTTTACTCATTGCAACATCTGCGTGTACGAACCAGGAGGGCAGTTCAGAATCTGATTCTGAAAGTACTGAAATGGTTCTTGTTGATCAGGTTCTGACAGAGCAGGATCAGCAGGCATTAACCCCGGACGGAATCCTGGAAGGCCTGAAAGAGGGTAACCAGCGATTTGTGAACAACAACCTTACGCTGAGGGACTACCAGGCGCAGGTAAATAAAACATCCTCAGGGCAGTATCCCGAAGCCGTAGTTATTGCATGTATCGATAGCCGGGTGCCCGTTGAGGCTATCTTCGATAAAGGTGTCGGGGATATTTTTGTTGCAAGGGTTGCAGGTAATTTTGTGAACGAGGATATCCTCGGAAGTACGGAATTCGGAACGGCTGTTGCCGGATCAAAAGTGGTTGTTGTGATGGGACACGAACATTGCGGGGCAGTGAAATCCGCAATTGACGATGTAGAACTGGGAAACATCACAGCGATGCTGTCCAATATCATGCCGGCAGTTGAAAATACAGAAGCGGAGTTTGAGGGTGAACAATCCTCATCAAACGACGACTACGTAACCCAGGTTGCGCATAACAATGTTCGTTATACAATTGAACAGATGCGTGAGCGAAGTTCCATCATAGCGGATCTTGAGCAAAACGGGGAGGTTGTGATTGCCGGAGCATTTTATGATCTGGACACCGGTGAAGTTACATTTCTCGACGAATAAAAAGTGTCATATGTGTGCTCCCGGAGGCGGGACAATGAAAATCTCCTGTCTGCAGAGCACACGTATCACTTGATTTTGAACTACCTTTCGTGAAGTAGTTGGGAAACTCAAATCTGCTATATTTTACGGCAATGCAGCGCCAGGCTATGTCAGCAATTAGCTGAGAGTGCAGAATACAGTAAACAGGGGTGAACAAGATTGGTTAAGCACACCCGAATGGTTATCTTTTGATCTGTTTTTCAAGTCCAATTCTATAGCTTTTCATGCAAAACTCTCCCGAAATCGTGATTATCGGCGGCGGTCTTTCCGGACTTTGTACGGCGTACCTGCTGCAAAAAAAGGGCATGAAAGCTCAAATTCTTGAAGCCCGAAGCAGTCTGGGCGGACGAATTCGCACGCTGAGGCCCGATCGTGAGTCGCATATAGAAATGGGCGCTACCTGGCTGGGAAGGAAACATCATCATTTACTGGATCTTCTTGATGAACTGAATGTTGAAATCGAGGAGCAGTTTATGGGAGACAAAGGATATTATGAGCCAATGTCTACATCGCCGCCACAACTTGTGAACTTACCACCTGCCGAAGAGCCAAGTTTTCGCATATCTGGCGGAACAGACAGGTTAATCCTGGCACTGGCCGACCGCCTTGACAAAGAAAGCATACATTTAAATAAGCCGGTAAAAACCGTTCGGTCAACCGATTCCTCACTCGTGGTTGAAACCGGGAGTACTTCAATGAGGGCCGATTTTGTAATCAGTACATTACCGCCAAAACTGCTGGCCGGCCAGGTTGAGTTTTCACCTTCCCTGCCGGATAAACTTATGGACATTGCCTCGAAAACACACACCTGGATGGCGGAATCCATCAAGGTTGCTCTTAGATTTAGCAAACCATTTTGGCGAGATACAGATTCAAGCGGTACGATTTTCAGCAACGTAGGACCCGTCAATGAAATGTATGACCATTCCGGGAACGGTCACTACGCTCTGAAAGGATTTATAAATAGTGCTTATCACACCGTTTCCCGTGATGAGCGAAAAAAACTTGTTATTGAACAGCTTCGGCGGTTTTATGGCAAAAAGGTTGATGCATACCTCTCCTACCACGAAAGAGTCTGGCAAAATGAGCCGTACTCTTTCAGTAAATACGAGCACCCGGTAATCCCCCACCAAAACAATGGTCACTCCATTTTCAACTACACGCTCTTTGATCGGCGGCTGTTGGTTTCCGGATCAGAGACCGCTTCTGAATTTCCCGGATATATGGATGGAGCGGTGGAAAGTGCCCGCAGCTCGGCCCGGCAAATAGCCCGGTTACTCTCATAAGGTGGAATGCTATACTGTAGAAACGCCAGGCACCGGTAACCAGGTACACCGGGTTACTCACCCACTGCACTATTATTCTGACCGCCTTGAACTTAACTAAAATACGGTTAAGGGCATGTTACCTCTGCCGGTATTTTTTTTGACTTCAGTCATTTTCCCCGGATAATCTTCTCAATATCCTTGATCTCCTTGGGAACATCCGTCAGATTTTCGCAGCCGTCTTCAGTGATGATGACATTATCCTCAATACGTACACCGCCAAACTCAAAATAGGCTTCCAGTTTTGCCGGGTTCAGAAATTTGGATTTTTCTTCATCCTCAAACGCTTTTTTCAGAAGTGCCGGAATAAAGTAGACACCGGGCTCTATCGTTACGACCATGCCGGGCTGTAGCTCGCGGCGGGCGCGCAGGAACCGGATTCCGGGCCGGTCGATCCGCTCAACGCCTTTTGGATATCCGCCCACATCGTGGGTATCCAGTCCGAGAAAGTGCCCGAGACCGTGAGGAAAGAAGAGTGCAAAAATATCATTCTCCATCAATTCGTCAACCGTACCTTTCACAAGCCCCATGCGCTTCAGTCCCTCCAGGATAATACGCGCGGCAGACAAGTGGAGATCCTCCATTTTTACCTCCGGTTTGATCTGCTCAATCACAGAGTTCAGTGCATTCAAAACTGTTTGGTAAACAGCGGCCTGTTCATCAGTAAAACGGCCGTTGGCAGGATAGGTTCGGGTAATGTCGGATGCATAGCCCTCATATTCAAACCCTGCATCAATGAGGTAGAGCTCGCCGTTGTTGAGGCGGCTGCTGCATTCGGTATAGTGAAGTACGGCACTGTTTTTTCCTGCCGCATGAATACCGTTGTATGCATCAAAAAGAAGACCGCGTTTTACGTTATGGTAGTCGAATATTGCTTTCAGCTCATACTCATACATGCCGGGTTTTACCTGTTCCATCACCTTACGGTGGGCAATATTCGTAATAGCCGCAGCCTCCCGCATTTTGTCCAGCTCATCATCTGTTTTAATCGTTCGGCAAAACGTGATTGCGTCGGTCAGTGATTCCGTATCAACCTTAAAATTACGGTCCAGATCTTCCAGAAATTCAGCCTGATCCTCATTCAGGCAGTAAATCATGTCCGGATTCAGATCTTTCAGTACCGAAAGCAGGCTGTTTGCGTGGTGGAGTTCATCCGGCTCATACAGTGTTTGTATGTCATTTTCGGTTTTGATATGGCCGTGCCATACTCCGTAGTGATCATCCCGCTTGGGGGCAAACAGGTGATACTTCAGCATTTGCAGATCCAGGACCATATGATAATCCGGTTCATCCACACCTGTCAGATACCAAAAGTTGCTCTCCTGGCGGAAAGGGAATTCGTAGTCGGTTTGATACCGGTACATCAGTTCGGCCCCTTTTATGTAGATGACATTGTTTTGGCCTTCATCAAAAAGTGAGAGTAGTTTTTTTCGCTGCAGTTCTGCTGGCATAAGGATCGGGTTGGATTTATGGAGTGTGAAGAAGTTAGCAGATCAGGAACTCAATCAAAAAACTTTATCATGTTGTTTTGTAAAGATTCAGGCGTATCGAACTTGTTTTCGAATATTACCTCTTCCAGAAAGCCGGGAATGGCAACATCTCTGCTCGCACCGGGTAAAATCACCCTTCCGGTACGCCGTTTCGGCGGCAACTGGATATCGGTGAGCCTGAATTGAAAGAGCCCGGCAAGTTTTCCGTTACGGTTAAGAATGGCAGAAAACAGAGTTTCATTTTGGTCGGCAGCAACCAGGGATATGGCAATAGATACGTTTCCAGGGCCTGCTGAAATGGCATAGTAGTGATCGAGAGTATTGCCGGTTAGCTTCTTCGGAGGGGTGAGATAACGGATCTGAGCTTGTTGGTCGTAGGGGGTAAAAAGTGAGTCGAGAAAGCGCGATGCAGACACCGCAAGGTCATCAGGAAGAGATGCTGACAAAAAGCCACGGTCGCTCCAATAGGCGGGCTGAGCACGCAGATCCCCGCGTGGCTGAATATCATAGGGTGGTGCTTCGATACTGTTAATCGTTCCACCCGACAACCGGTACCAGAAATCATCAAGCCCGTTGGTAATCATTACATATTCGGCCTGCAGGCTTTGATTGTACCGGGCCGCCTGCTGTGCAGTTTTCCCGGTCAGCCTGATGGATTCAGATTTGCACTCAACGACGGAGTCAGGCTGCAATGCACGGTTATAAATGATGAGATCTGCGCGAAGTTTGTGCTCACTCCCTGCTGCTTCTACAGGTGCTTCAAACCCAATGCGATTTGTGCTGATGTTGGTTTGATGAATCAGGTGATCCACAAACTGCAGCCGTACCCGTTCTTCTGGCCGGTTAGCCAGACGTTGCTTTAATATGGGATTGAACAGCCATTTACGGCCGTATGAAAACCGTACCTGAGGAAAGTGGCCAATGGCGTGTGATTTCATCCCGTACGTTAGTGAAAAAGGGAATTGTTATGGCAATTCCCTTTTTTGATTCAAAAACTTACTTCTTTTTCCTTTTCCCGCCTTTCTTTTGGGAGCCTTTTCCTTTTGTATCCACTTCTGGCGGATTGGTTTGTTTCTTGATAATCAGCTGCTGGGCGGCAGACAGCACGTTATATACAAGATAGTAGAGGCTGAGTCCGGCTGCAAAATTGTTAAAAACAAAAAGCAGGATAAAAGGCAATACATAGGTAAATGCCTTCATATTCGGTCCGCCTGCAGAGGATCCGCCACCCCCCATGCCGCCAACACTACCGGTCAGTTTGGTTTGAACAAACATTGCGGCAGTCATCAAAAGTACAAACCCGGCAATCTGGTCTCCCAAAAAGGGGATGCTAAACGGCAGGTTGATAATGTAATCGGGTGCAGAGAGATCCGTAGCCCATAGGAATGGCTCCTGCCGGATAATCATGGAGTTCTGAAAGAAGAAAAAGAGTGTTATCAGGATAGGGAACTGCAGCAGCATAGGCAGACAGCCGCCAAGCGGATTAACACCGGCTTTTTTATAAAGCGCAATGGTCTCTTTCTGCTGTTTTTGGGGATTGTCTTCGTACTTCTCCTTTATTTCCTGCATTTGGGGTTGCAGCTCTTTCATGGCGGCCATGCTCTTAAAGCTCTTTTGAGTGAGCGGAAAGAGTAAAAGCTTTACAATTACACCAAACAGGATAATTAAGATTCCGTAATTGGAGATGAACATGCTGCCAAAGCCAAAGAACGGTATAACAAGGTAACGGACCAGCGGATCGGCAAACCAGCGGATCAGCGCGTACCCAATCTCTACAACATCATAGGCATGATCGTCAAATTCATTAACATCATAGTACCGAAGGGGGCCTGCAAAAAATTCGTAGGTAAGTGTATTGTCGGATGAAATATTGGACGTTACCAGAGACTCGTAGTGATGAGTTGTACCGGGTTCGCCAACCGGACCCGAAACTTCACCCCGCAGGATTGCAGAACTTGAATTTGCGGTAGGTTTAATAAACTGGCCAAAGAAACGGGTTTTAGTTGAAACCCAGTCAATAGTTCCATTGATAACCTGTTCATCACTGCCCTCTTCAGTAATCTGCAGCTTTTCAAGTTCGCCTCCGGCATAGACATGAGCAGCTGAATTTAGCTGATCCTGGGCCACATCCCTTTCGGATACGTTAAGCGGCGACACCCAGCCGAAATCAACGTTGCTGTCATTAATATAGTCCAACATATTTTCAAAACGGATGGCCAGATCGTACTGGTAATTATCCCCGTAGAAGGTGTAGGTGTACACAATCCTGGAATCTTCATCCATTTCTACCTGGTAGCTGACCTCACGGCTCTCCCCTTCACCAATCTCCACTACCGAATCGGTAGTCAGGGGTTCAAACAGAATATCACTCGATTCAATATTGTAATTCTGCGATGACAGGAAGCCGAGCGAGTAGGCCGAACGGCTGGAATCGGCAATAAGCTGCATTGGCTTTTGGTCCCAGCTATCGTGCCGCAGCAGTGTAAATTTAGCAGGTCCTGCGCCCAGGTTTGTTAGTTCGGCCACAAATAAGGGAGTGCGCACGGTGGTACGCACCGTATCAGAGTAGGCTGCTTCTTCAAACGCCCCAAGCAGGGGTGTGGGTTCCTGCCTTGTTTCGTTTTCGTCCGGGCGCGGAGCCTGCTGGCCGGTTGTGTCGCCGTTTACAGATTCTTCTGAACCTTGTTCTTGTTGAGATTGTGCGGCGGCAATACTGTCTTGTCGTGCCTGCTCAGCACGTTGGCGCTGCAATTCGTCTTCACTTGGCATTGTATAAAACGCCCAGGCAATGGTAATCGCAAAAATCAGTAAAAGCCCGGTAATTGTGTTTCTGTCCAAAATCTAATCGTTTTTTAATGAATGGCTTGCTGAGTCTGTTCCGGATGCCGGCGCTAACCTGTCGGATATAATACGGAGCAGTGAAGACATCTGTTGCTCTGTTTGTTTGTAGGTCAGGTTGCGGTCGATGGCCATAAATATTGCGTGAAACCCAATTTTGTTCTCGTGCAAAATTGCAGGCAGCAGATGTTGATTTATCCGAAAAGCCTCTCTCATCCAGCGCTTTACCTTGTTGCGGTCTACTGCCCTGCGAAATTGTTTTTTAGGCGCTACAAAACCGTACAAACATTTCTCTTTCGGGTTTTTGTAGACACGATAACGGCACAAGAGGGGAGGTTTTTTAAGAACAACGGAGCGTTCAAACAGACGCTGAAAGTTACGTTTACCCCGCAGAATCTTTGAACGGGGTAACGATTGATCGGGGTCAGAGCCGATCACAGATCTATTTTGCTCCTTTGTGTGAATCACTGACCGTTAATTTATGACGTCCTTTTTTACGTCGTCGTTTAAGCACATTCCGGCCGTTTTTAGATTTCATACGCTTACGGAATCCGTGCTTATTAGATCTCTTTCGCTTACTTGGTTGGTAGGTACGTTTCATAACGTGAACTTAAATAAATTCTATGTCCGATTTTTATACAGACTCCAAAAATACGAAGAATTACATAAAAGTCTAACCTTGTTTTCTTTAGAATTATCCTTCCCTTCCGCCCAATGAAACGGCCTTTCTGACGTTAATGCCCTGTCATATTCTGAAACGGTACAATTGTTGCGAAAAGAATGCCTTATGCTGTTGAACAGGCAGTGACGAAGCCTTACATTGATAAACTAAATATTAATTGCAGTTTTCCCTTCATGTTAGATCAAATATCCAAGTTTCTTACAACCATTTTCGGTACAAAAAGCGAGCGAGATCTGAAAAAAATCTGGCCTATTGTAGACGAAATCAAGAGTTTCGAAGATGAAATGAACGCTCTTAGTGATGATGAGCTAAAACAAAAAACGGAGTCCTTCCGCCAGAAAATTACCGATGAAACTGCAGATGTTGATCAGCAGATTTCTGAAGTAAAAGAGAAGATGGATTCAAATGATGAGTCGATCACCCTTGAAGAACGCCGTGAGCTTTCCGACCTCCTGAAGGAACTGGAGCAGGAGTGGCTCGATATTCTGGAAGATGTTTTAGATGAAATCATGACCGAGGCATTTGCCGTGTTAAAAGAAACCTGCCGAAGGTTTGTGGGCAAATCCTGGAAAGTAGCAGGGGCTGAAACAGAATGGGTTATGGTTCCTTATGATGTGCAGCTTGTGGGTGCAATAGCGATGCATCGCGGTGCTATTGCCGAAATGAAAACAGGTGAAGGTAAAACGCTGGCGGCTATTTTTCCGGCCTATCTGAATGCTCTGGCCAGCCGCGGTGTGCATATTGTTACAGTAAACACCTACCTGGCCCGCCGGGATGCCGAATGGAATGAGCCGATCTTTAACTTTCACGGACTCACGGTAGATTGTGTGGATCTTTATGATCCAAACTCGGAGCCCCGCCGAAAAGCGTATCAGGCGGATATAACCTACGGAACAAATAACGAATTCGGGTTCGATTACCTGCGTGACAACATGGTTTCCGAAGAGGAGCAGCTTGTACAGCGCGGCCACCACTATGCCATTATTGATGAGGTGGACTCCATTCTGATTGATGAAGCCCGTACACCACTGATTATTTCGGGACCGGTGCCACAGGGTAACGATTCGCAAAAATACGAGGAGATGAAACCGCGGGTTGAAGCCCTGGTGAATGCCCAGAAGGCCCTTGTGGCCCAGCTTGTAAACGAAGCGGAAGAACACCTGGAAAAAGAGAATTATGATGATGCAGGTCTCGCCCTGTTCCGGGCCTACCGCGGATTTCCAAAAAATCCCAAGTTCCGCAAAATGATGCAGGAGCCATCCTACCAAAAACTGATGCAGAAGACGGAAAATCTTTACCTGGCCGATAATGCTAAAAATATGCCGTTCGTGGACGAGTACCTCTACTACGCGGTAGATATGAAGATGAAGTCGATAGAGATGACGGAGAAAGGCCGGGAATTTCTAACCAAAGGAGATGAAGACAAAGAGTTCTTCGTGATTCCTGATCTCGGGATGGAAACATCCGAACTGGAAGAGGAGATCAAAGAGCTCGAAAAAGAGAAAGTAGCTGAAGTAGAGGCAAAAGAGGATTTCAGCGACGAGTATAAGAAGAAGAAAAAAGAAGAAGCCCGCCAGGAGGTACAGCAGGAGCGGGAAAAACGGTTTAATGATCTCCACCGTCTGTTTGCCGAACGAAGTGAGCGAATTCATACAATAAACCAGCTCCTGAAAGCCTACACCCTGTTTCAGCGTGAAGATGAATATATTGTGCAGGATGGAAAAGTGCAGATTGTGGATGAGCATACCGGACGGGTACTTAGTGGCCGCCGGTATTCAGACGGCCTGCACCAGGCGATTGAGGCGAAAGAGAATGTGAAGGTGGAAGCCGCTACTCAAACCTACGCTACCATCACGCTGCAAAACTTCTTCAGGATGTACCACAAGCTGGCTGGTATGACCGGTACTGCCGCAACGGAAGAAGGTGAATTCAACGAAATTTACGATCTGGATGTAGTGGTTATTCCAACCAACCGTCCGATAGTTCGCGACGATAAAGACGACCTGATCTTTAAGACGAAACGCGAAAAATTTAACGCCACTATTGAACGGATTAAAGAGTACCACGGTAAAGGCCAGCCGGTGCTGGTAGGTACAACGAGTGTGGATGAATCGGAGAAAATCAGCCGGATGCTCAAGCGGCAAAAAATACCTCATAATGTTCTGAATGCTAAACAGCACGCACGGGAAAGTGAAATTGTCTCGGAAGCGGGACGGCCCGGTGCCGTAACGGTGGCCACCAACATGGCTGGTCGCGGAACCGACATTAAACTGGCTCCTGAAGTGAAGGAGAAAGGCGGCCTGGCAATTTTGGGGACCGAGCGCCATGAATCTCGGCGGATTGATTTGCAGCTGCGCGGACGTGCCGGTCGCCAGGGTGATCCCGGAGAATCGCAGTTTTTCGTTTCGCTTGAAGACGAGCTGATGGACCTCTTTGGCGGATCCGACCGTATTGCCAATATCATGGATAAGCTTAATTTCGAAGAGGGAGAGGTTATTCAGCACCCCTGGATTTCAAAATCCCTGGAGCGGGCACAGAAAAAAGTGGAGCAGAACAACTTTAGTATCCGGAAACGCCAGCTGGAGTTTGATGATGTGTTGAACAACCAGCGAAATGTGGTCTATTCCCGCCGCCGCCACGCACTTGTGGGCGATCAGCTGCAGAGTGATATCTTTGACATGATTGAAGATATGGTCGTGGACGTGGTAAACGAGCACTATTTTGAAGGCAACTACGAGCAGCTGCGTGATGACATACTGCGCTTGCTGGCTGTCGATATTGAGCTCGATCGTGATGAATGGGGCGCGCTTGGAGATGACGGTATGATCGACATGATCCTGAACCGTGCATACGATGTGTACCGTAAAAAAGAACATCTTGTTGCCGAACCTCTTTACAGGATTGTGAAGCAGATCGAGGAATCAGATTCGGAGAAAAAACCGACAAAAATCCAGGTGATCTTTTCGGATGGAATCCGCCGGATGCGGGTGATTGTGGATGTAGAAAAAGCCGCAAAAAATGAAGGCCGTGAAGTAGCCCGGTCGCTGGAACGAACCGCCATCCTAAGTACAATTGACAACAAGTGGATGGAACACCTGAGAGAGCTTGATACGGTGAAAGAGGGGATCGGTCTTCGCTCATTCGGGCAGAAAGATCCGCTGATGGAGTACAAAAAAGAGGCGTTTGAGATGTTTAAAACTCTGATCTCAGAGATCAACCGCGACACGATATCCGTGATTTGGAAAGCCATCCCAGAAATGCAGCAGGATAAAGCCGACCAGATGAAGCAGGCTCAGAAGTCGAAGAGCAAAATCGACCTCGAGCGTGCACGTGCCCAGCAGGCGGATGCCACCAACATGGGGCTTCGCGGAGCGCGACAGAGCCAGGATCAGAACGGCAACCAGCAGGCTTCAGCTTCAGCTCCCGGAGAAAAACGGCAGCCGGTTACTGTGGAAGATGAGCCCGGCCGGAACGACTATGTTAAAATCCAGAATATGGGTAGCGGCGAAACCAAAGATGTGAAGTGGAAGTACGCCAAGAAAATGGTCAATGAAGACGGCTGGATCGTCGTAGAAAAATAAACTCAACCGAATAGCACCTACCGGATCTGTCAGCGTTGATTCCTGGCGGCCAGCACGTCAAATATGGCATGTCTCGACGTTGAACTGAGATTCACCTTATCCACAGGCCTCTTTTAGGATATTATGCGTTTGTATGACAAGAGACATGCCATGTTTTTACACTGAGTTTCATCCCCGATGCAGACAGAAGCCCGCAGAAAGTGCGGGAATGTTTTCATGTCTGGTACTTTACCTGCGGTCCCGCATATAGAGTTCGCCCTTACGCTGTGAGAAATGGCTTTCTGACGTGTACATTTGTCCAATCTTACCGACGGAGCTGATACGCTCTTCTGCCATTTGGTTGGATGCATCAAGCGGGGTGATATTGCTGGAGCCGGCATAGTCCAGGATGTCCAGAACCGTATCATAAATCCGGGTGGTTTTCCGCATAGCCAGCTCTTCGTTGTATCCTTCAAGCTCGCTGGAGATATTAATGATTCCCCCGGCGTTGATTACATAGTCTGGCACGTAAATAATGCCTCGATCACGGAGATCATTGCTGTGCACTTGTTCATCCTCGAGGATATTGTTCGCGCCGCCGGCAATTACCTCGCATTTCAGAACAGGAATTGTATCATCATTAATCACACCGCCCAGAGCGCATGGACTGAAAATATCCATATCAAGTCCGTAAATCTCATCCGGCTCTACAAAGGTGGCTGAACACTCATCCGCCAGGGCGTGCCCTTTTTCTGGATAGATATCCGTAACAAACAGCGTGGCGTTCTCTTTTGAAATGTAGCGGGCAAGGTGAGAAGCAACATTACCCGCACCCTGAATGGCAATGCGTCTGCCCTGGAGTGAGTCGCTGCCGTAGGCACGCTTAGCAGCCGCTTTTATTCCCATATAGACACCGTGAGCAGTAACCGGAGATGGATCACCGCTACCTCCCATCGATTTTGGGATGCCTGTAACATACTTGGTTTCTGAGTAGATCCACTCCATATCCTGTTCGCTCATGCCCACGTCCTCGGCGGTGATGTAGCGCCCGCCCAGGCTGTCTACAAATCGTCCGAAAGCCCGGAAAAGCTGCTCGTTTTTGTCCGTGTGCGGATCACCGATGATCACCGCTTTTCCACCCCCAAGGTTCAGGCCGGATATGGCTGCTTTGTAGGTCATACCCTTCGAAAGGCGCAGCACATCCCGGAGCGCTTCTTCCTCGTTATTGTACATCCACATACGTGTGCCCCCAAGAGCGGGCCCCAGTGTGGTATTGTGTATGGCAATAAAAGCTTTAAGGCCTACATCAGGCCGGGAGCAGGTTACGATTTGTTCGTGCCCCATGCTTTCCATCGAAGAAAACAGAGGGAAATCGGGTTCGGTTACGGTTACGGGTTCGGGTTTCCGGGAAATCTCTGTGACTGAATCCATTAAATATCAATTGCTTTGTTGAAATTTATGCTGGTTTGGAAACGCTTCCAAATGTATGGAATTGTGTTGGAATTTTTCAACCTGATTCACACAAATTTTCGATTAGATGTGAGGATTGTCGCCTACATTTTTTATAATGCACAAATAATATTACCGTTAAACCTGAGTTCGATTCTTAAATTTGTCAAATACTACTAAAGGCAGTCCAAAAAGGGCGTCATCTCGCACTTTCCCGAGGGAATCCCTGTGGGTGATGCGTGATCTGACGTCTTTATCAAAGTGAGGAGATGCCACGACGAGGCGTGGCATGACATAGTTGTTGATAAGTTAACGTAACGAATGCCCTTTTTGGACTGCTTTACCATTTTTTAAATCGAACTCAGGTGTTAAATAATTGCGTTCTTTAAAAAGACGCTTTCCGTCTTTTTAAGTTGAAATGAAAGCCGGCCCGGCAGGACACACTAAAATTGTGTATAAAATTAACAACATGACCTTTTGGCTTTTGAGAGGTGACACTCCGATGCCTGTTCAAATAAAAAATAAACAGAACAGAAACCATGTCATTCAGATGGATATACGCGACACCAGATAGTGAAGAATCAGTACTACAACTGAAGGAAGAACTGCAAATCTCCGACCGGATTGCGCACCTCCTTGCGCTGCGGGGAATTGACAGTTTTGGAAAAGCTCGTACATTTTTCCGGCCTGGCATAGAGAACCTCTACGACCCGTTTTTGATGAAGGATATGAAATCCGCCACACAGAGGCTGTGCCGGGCAATCCGGAATCATGAAACCGTGGTAGTATACGGCGATTACGATGTGGACGGCACAACAGCAACCAGTATTGTCTATACATTTCTGCAAAGTTTTGGAATCTCGGTACACTACTATATTCCGCACCGGTTTAAAGAGGGATACGGAATCAATCCGGACGGAATTAAGCGCGCCATTGAGCTGGACGCCGATCTCATCATTTCGGTTGACTGCGGGATTACCGCGATTGAGGAGGCACGGATAGCTGCAGAAAACGGGATTGATCTCATTATCTGCGACCACCACAATGTAGGCAATGAGTTGCCGGATGCGGTTGCGGTGCTGGATCCCAAACGACCCGATTGCGGCTATCCGTTTGACGGTCTCTCTGGTGCGGGTGTGGGCTTTAAACTGGTTCAGGGAACCATTGAGGAGCTGGGGTTGTCAAAGACGCTGGCGTATAAATACCTTGATCTTGTGGCCGTATCCATCGCCTCGGATATTGTACCGATTGTGGATGAAAATCGTATTCTGATGCGGGAAGGCCTCTCGATGATAAACTCAAATCCGCGCGTGGGTCTCAAAGCACTGATGCATCTGATTAAAATGCCGCCGGGAACCGTAAGCACGTCGAATATTGTGTTTTCTGTGGGTCCCCGCATCAATGCGGCCGGCCGGATGGGGGACGCCAGGGCAGCTGTGGAGCTGATGATTTCAACGGATGAATCTGAAGCCTCGCATCATGCAAAACAGCTGGAGGAGATCAACAAACGACGGCGTACAACCGATTCACGTACAATGGATGAGGCGGTAGAGAAAGTGGAGAATGATTTTAACATGGATGAGCTTTCTTCTATGGTACTGCACGACCCCGACTGGCACCTGGGTGTTATCGGAATTGTGGCATCCCGGCTGGTGGATGCCTACTATCGCCCGGCCATTATGCTGAGCACGGTGGAGGGAAAAATCAAAGGCTCGGCGCGATCCATCAAAGGTTTCAACATATATGATGCCCTCAAAAAGTGTGACGATCTCCTGGAGCAGTTTGGGGGGCATGAATTTGCGGCAGGGCTCACAATGGATCAATCTAACCTGGATGAATTTCGACAGAGAATAGATGAAATTGCCTTTCGCTACCTGAAAGAGAATGATTTTTCCCCGGAAATAACCATTGACAGCAAGCTTTCGCTCAGCGATGTAAACATGAAATTCTGGAAGCTGCTTAGCCAGTTTGAACCGTTTGGCCCGGGCAACTTACGGCCTACATTTGTAAGTGAAGACGTCTGCATTGAAGGTGTACCGTCTATCGTGGGAAACGGGCACCTGAAGATGAAAGTTAGCCAGGGCAACTCGGGTGTGTTTGATGCCATCGGGTTTAATATGCACGAGTACATGCCGAAGCTGATCAACTGCGACGAGAACCGGATTGATGTGGCCTATGTGCTGGAGGAGAACTTCTGGAATGGCCGGCGGTCGATTCAGATGCGGCTGAAAGATATTCACATAGATGAGCGGGAGTTGGTTGAGTAGAGGTTTATTAGTGTATTTGTTATTGGTGTATTCGTTGGTTATCGGTAAGAAGATCTTCCCTTGAGGGAAGTGCCGAAGCGGAGCGAAGGCGATGGGTGTTGAGGCTTGGTTGATGTTGATTGGTGTTTTCGTGTATTCGGTGACTTGTCATCGGCTATCGAATGATGAAGGAGAGAGAATGTCGAATCCGTCGAAGGCCATACAGGTGCTGAATATTGAATAACGAATGTCGATCTGTTTGACATTGGGCGTTGGTTATTCAGTATTCATTATTCGATATTTCGTTGTTGTTCCCTCTGATTAATTTAGAAATTTTGCCGGATTGATTGTGAAGGGTCCAAAAAGCCCTTATATTTGGCGTCTTCGTATGAAGGGACTGTAGCTCAGTCGGTAGAGCAACGGACTGAAAATCCGTGTGTCGGCGGTTCGAATCCGCCCGGTCCCACATTCGAATAAAGCCTCAAGTCGTGATGCACTGCTTGGGGCTTTTTTTATGGCTGGAAATTTTGGCAGATCGAACCGTCGGTTCCCCCTACTATTGTGCCAATGGCACTAACGCAGGGATGGCTTTGCCGGAATCCGCCCGGTCCACATTAAATTAAATTTGTTTATACATTTTGTTACTGTTGACTTTTATATCCTAAAATTAAAAATCACCTGGTGTTGCTATGGATCGCAAATTTCTACTCGCAGCTGAAACGTTCAATTATAGCTTTGATAAGTACGCCGACAAACTTGAAATAAGGGCAGAACGATTTTCAAAACTCATGCCCGGAGATGTAGACATTCTTGATAAGGCAGAAAAAGAAGACTGGACCCTGGAGCAATTAGCACATTCACTTGAGATAGAGCCTGAAAAAGCTGAATTACTTCGTCGTGAATATCAGAAGGCGAAGGATATTATCGATGCTCACTCGCCTGCTGAGTCTTTTCGCCGAGGTGTACGATATTCGATACGTCACGCATTGAATGAAGGTATCAAAAGTGATAAGGATATCGAAAACCTTGTCGTACAAATATGTTATCGTGCGGCTGATCTAAGTTACTTACTGGACATTAAAAATCGGAAGCTTTCTGAATATTCTGAAGAGTTACGGGAAGAGCCTTCAGATTTAGATCTATTTGACAATGTCTAAGTCTGGCAGATAACGGCTCAGTAATACAGTCAGGCTGTTGTCCCGGCGGCCATAGCCCCGATAACTTATCAGGCGTACCCATATTGCCGGATAATCAATCAGCAGGTTTGACACTCGGCGACATCCGGTTATGGTAAGTCACGGGGAGGGAGCAGCACAGATCCTCTGGGTTGCGGGGAAACAGATCCAATTCTAAGGCATCGAGCATTTGCTCTCAATTAAGTATTCATTTTTGTCTCCATGAACATAGAACAGATCTTATCCTAAATCTTCGATTCGCCAATTGATCATCGGAAATAGATCGTTAATCAGATTCTCCAAGTCCCTCAACAGCCTGGCCGGACGGGGAATATTCCTGGATCGATGAAATTGAGCTTGATGTGATGGATG
>JAWLEH010000202.1:0-3937 GCA_041686215.1 Balneolaceae bacterium
CCTTCGTACCGCCCTCGATAAACCGGTCGAAATTGGGTGTTGGATTGCGGTCGAGGTATTCGTTCATAAATCCGTCAAAGGAGATCAGGAGTACTTTTTTGTTGTTTGATTGCTGATCGAGACGGTCTGTATTGCATCCGCTGAAAAAGCTCGCTGAAATTAAAAGAAAAGTAAGAAGTGGAAAGCCGATAAATCTGTTTTTCATAAGGATAATTAGTGTGAAACTTAAGATCGTCAATAAAGATTTATAGTGTTATTGGTGAACTAATCACACCTTGCAAAACAAATTAATACTCATTTTAGTCATCGTTAGTCACTTTTTTCAAAGCAAAAAAAAGGCAGCCCATTACGAAGCTGCCTTTGTTAACATACAGATTTAATCAGTTCAATTCACTCTCTAAAAAGAGTACCTCAGCCCGAGCTGTGCTCTCCAGCGTGAGTTGGTGTTTGAAACCGTGAACTGATCGATATTGGAAGGTACACGATCCGGATCAAAACTGACGATAGGCTGCAGATCTACCGAACCATCTGTCTGTTCTGTGGCTTCAAATCCTTCAAACGTTAGTTCTGTGGTTACACTATTGGATGCAAACCGTTCAACTCCCCAGGTATCCTGGCCGATAGCTGTGCCAATCAGGTTACCAAAGTTCAGAATATCCAGGGAAATCTCGAGCGACTGCCCGCCAATTGTTTGAATATTTTGAGTGATTCTGAAATCAATCTCGTTTACCCACGGCTGATTTCCTTCCCCTCTTGGCACAATTTGCCCCCGGTTTTCCCTGAGAGCGTCGTTGTCTTCAATATACCTGTTGAGATCTTCCCACTCTGTGTCACGCAAGATCACATCGCTTTCATTTTCGGGAACATACACCAGATCGTTCGCCCCACGATAATCCCCGTTTATGCTTGGATCGGGCTGTGTGAAATAGGCAAACGTAAGCGGACCTCCCTGTCGCCCTTCATAAATCAGGGAAAAGGTGGTTGCATACCGGCTCCCATAATTCAACTGGTAGGATGCGGATGCAAGAAACCGATGCGGTGTGATGTGAACAGACCGTGCGGCAGGCGCATCATTCGGATCGCCGGGAACTTCATTAAATTGCCAGTTGGATATCGCCCGGCTTGATGTTCCGTCATTCACAGATTTCCCGTTTGCATAGGTATAGGAGAGATCGGCAAACCACCCATCAGAAAACTCCTTCCTGAGCTGCGTGGTAAGGCTCCACTGGTATCCTTTATCCGTATTAGTAAGCAACAGCACATCGGTGAAATTGTCGCTTACACGGCGCTGTGAATACACCGGATCACCATTATCGTCAAAGGTAACTTCCCCGAAAAACGGGCGCCCGTCAGATATTTGTACGTCCTGGTTGGCCCCGGGCAAATTAATGTTTTGGTAATTCACATCCTGCAGATTATTGCTGTATAAAAATTCTACCGTTCCCACCAGGTTCCACGGCAACCGCTGCTCAACTGCAAGGTTTGTTCTGAATATTTGATTTATTTTGAAATCGGGATCAGTCAGGTTTACCTCCGTGGTTTCAATGGGATCAAGTCCGCTGCCGTCTCCGGGGAGTGGCTGGCTGTTAACATCGCCGGAGAAAAACCCGTCATCAAAATCACGCCGCACATCCAGCCTGGCAAGATCCACACCGGTATTGCTGTACTGATTGGAAAGCCAAACACCCGGTTCGCCTCCTGAAAAGAGTCCTACGCCGCCGCGAAGCTGAGTTTCTCCGTTGTTCCAGTTAAATCCAAATCGTGGATTAAACTGAAGCGTGGGGTCTGGTACGTTGCCGGTATCAAACCCGGGAAAATCCTGCGAAAACGTTTGATTGGATGGTGGATCGTCCGGGAATACTGTTAAATCAGCCCGGACACCCAGTGTGAGCGTCAGGTTGTCGTTGGCGCTCCATTCATCCTGGGCATACAGTGCAAACGTGTTGTATCCCCAGTTTGCTTCCGGCCGGTTTCCAAATTCATCCACGTCCGTTGAATAACTGTATTGATACCGGGTAGGCGCGCCCCTTTCAAAGCGGTCGATCCCGCTTTCTATAAGGTTTCCATCGTTATCAAACTGGTTCTGAAATGTATATGTACCCAGCGCATCCTGGATAAACAAGTTTCGAAACTGATTCAGATAGTTGTTTGTACCAAATGTAAACGAATGCGCTCCTACGAAATACGAGACGTTTGCCGTAAGCTCCAGGTAATCCTGATCTAACTCATTTGCGTGACGAAAACGCTCTACTCCAAAGTTCACACTTCCTCCTGACGGTGTCTGAACACTTACACTTGGAAATGCACTGTCTCCGAAATCAGCTTCCTGCCGGAGCCGTGTATAGGCAACTTTTGCTTCCGATGTAAGATTATCTGCCCATGAACTGTTCAGTAATACAGAGAAGTTACTTTGATTTCCTCTCTGCCTGTACTGGCGGTTTGCCAGTGAGTAGGAGAAGTTTCCACGACTAATGCCGCGGTCATCATACCCATTTACAAGATTTTGCTGGTAGGTCAGGCGGTGGTCACTGTTAATATTCCAGTCCAGCTTAGTGAATATTTTCCAATCATCTGTTCGCTGGCTCAGGTCACCAAAGCCGCCGGGGTTATAACCATACTCACCCTGGCTGATATCAATAATTTCCTGCAGATCACTTTCGGAACCGTTAAAATTTGTTTCTCCAAAAGTGAGAAGAGGAGAATTCTCTCGTTTCACTTCTGCATTAACAAAGAAAAAGAGCTTATTTTCCACAATGGGTCCACCTAAACGGGCGCCAACCTGGTATTCCGAAAAATCGTTTATCGGACTTTCCTCACCTGCAAGCTGTTCACTTATGAAGTTTTGGTTCCGCCCAAATCCGTACACTGAACCCGTAAATTCATTGGTTCCGGATCGGGTAACCGCGTTTACGGCTCCCCCTGTAAAGTTACCCTGTGTTACATCAAATGGAGAAATTTCTACCTGGAACTCTTCAATCGCATCGATAGAAATTGGATTACCGATTGTTGGAATTGCATCGGACCCAAGGCCGAACCGGTCATCAAAGGTTACTCCGTCAATCTGTATGGCGTTCCGGCGTCCGCTACGCCCGGCAATATTACTGCCACTTACCTGCGGACTCAAGCGTGTGTAATCCTGAAGACTCCGGTTAATTGAAGGCAGAACATCCAGTTGATTACGGCTTATTCGCGACCGTGCCCCGCTTCTGTCGCCGCTTATTACTGCATCGCGCTGGGCCGTTACTGAAACCTCACCCAGGTCCAGCGTTTCGTCAACAAGCGATATGTCAATCGAATAGTCCTGAGCCAGTTCAAGCTGGATATCACTTCGTTCCGCTGAACGGAATCCAACAAAAGATACCCGCACTGTGTATGGACCGCCAATACGGGCATTTCGAATATTAAACCGGCCGTCAGCCCGGGTTGTTGTTCCGTACTCGGTTCCGGATGGTTCGTGGATGGCAATGACTGTTGCGCCCGGCAGTGGCTCGCCATCCGTATCTGTGACCGTTCCATTAAAATTTGCGCCGGTGATGCTTTGTGCTGAAGCCCACGCCGGTAAAAGCATCAGGGAAAGAATTATGAATAAATATCGTCTAAACATAGATATACTTTTTTTATGGGGGTTTTATTTTGTGAATAGATTTATAGCTTCAAAGATAAGATTCTAATATTAACTTAAGTTTACCTTTCACTTTTTTTCCTGTGAAATAGGTTTTTTTCTACTCGGATTTCACAAGTTTTGCAGTTAAATGCAGGTAATGTTTTATGAATTTTACATTCGCTCATTGAGCACTATCAAGAAATAAACTAAAGCAAAAAAAGCTCTCTCACTAAATTCCTTATCAACAACTTTTCCACACTCCTGTCCCTCGACTGCACGCTGCTTCTGCGGGCTGTCGAGTTGGTGTGCCCCGTACCTCGTCTGCATGCTGCA
>JAWLEH010000072.1:0-17196 GCA_041686215.1 Balneolaceae bacterium
ACATGCTATGTTTCAATGAAAATCCAGACCTGACAGCATTCCGGTGCTTTTCCGGTTTCTGTCAGCGTCGGAGTAAGACGGGGATTTGTGAATTGGCGAATAGGGGAGTTATAAGCGACCTTCTACCTTGACTAATCGATTGGATTGGTTTTAGCTGAAGTCGTGAATGGTCGGATCTCAAACATAGCATGTCTGTTAAACCCATCACCATAAATTTATCCAGTGACTTTGTTTTGAGCTTTAACGTTGCTCAGTCCGTGATAGACATGCCATGTTTAAACCCTTAAATCAACCTTTAACAAAGCTTTCAGGCTTCATCAAACTCTTAAGAACTTGTTCGCCCATTAGCTCTGTCGAGAGAAGAGTTTCATCATCTGATCCACTATAAATATCACCCGATCGATATCCCGCGGAAAGTACATCGTCAACTGATCTTTCGATATTTTCTGCGGCCTTGGAGAGATCCAGTGAGTAGCGGCAGAGCATCGCAGCAGAGGCAATCGCAGCCAGGGGGTTGGCTTTGTTCTGGCCGGCAATGTCAGGTGCGGAGCCATGGACAGGTTCGTATAGACCGGTTTTATCACCGATACTTGCCGAAGGCAGCATTCCGATAGAACCGGTAAGCATGGATGCTTCATCACTGAGGATATCGCCAAACATATTGCCGGTCAGAATCACGTCAAACTGTCCGGGGTTGCGAACAAGCTGCATCGCACAATTGTCAACGAGCATGTGGCTGAGTTCCACATCGGGATAGTCACCGGCAAGGTCTGTTACTGTTTTACGCCAGAGGCGCGATGAATCCAGAATATTTGATTTATCTACCGAGCAAAGGCGGCCGTTTCGTTTTCGGGCTGCTTCAAAAGCCTTGCGCGCCACGCGTTCTATTTCAGACTTTGTATAGACCATCGCGTCGGTTGCAACAGTGTCGCCATTCACTTCTTTCGTGTGTCTCGGCTGACCGAAATAGATGCCTCCCGTAAGTTCACGAACAATCAGTATATCGGTACCTTCCAATATCTCTGGCTTGATGGATGATGCTCCCATCAGGGCGGAGTAGATCTTGATCGGCCGAAGATTGGTATAGGTTCCCAGAGTTTTTCGCAATTTAAGGAGACCAGACTCAGGTCGGTTTTCGCTGGCAATATCATCCCACTTTGGTCCTCCGACGGCTCCGAGAAGTACGGCGTCTGATTCCAGGCAGGCATTGAGTGTCTCATCTGTAACCGGTGTGCCATGTTCATCATAGCTGCATCCGCCGAAAAGTAACTCTTTGGTTTTAATGTCTACATCGTAAACTCCACAAGCAGCTTTTAATATGGTTACTGCTACAGAGGTCACTTCACTGCCGATTCCGTCACCGGGCAGAACGGCTATTTGTTTTTTTGTCATTATATAAGTCTTAGAATTATTTCAAATTTGGGATATAAAAAGTCCCCCTTAAAAAAGGGGGATTGAGGGGGATGTTCAATCGGAGTTTTGAAACCGGAATGAGTGGTTGGCCAATTTCTAAATTAGTTTAACACCCCTCAAAAAATCATCTGAACGATGATTTTCATCTCCCCTCAAGGGGAGATCTCATTTATCACAGCTTAATTAGTCGTAGAATTCGATCAACTACCCGTAGGTTCAACCATCCCGGTTTTCCGGGCGTAGGCAAATATTCCGCCGGCTTCCACGATATCGGCAACGCTGCCAAGTGGACGGATTTTATACTCTTCATTCTGTGTCAGATTTTTGACGACCTGCTTCTCCTGGTCAATTTCCAGTTCATCATGAGTATGGACTTTCTGGCTCAGGTCTTCCAGACTTTCATAAGGTACGAGAAATCCGCCATCTACAGAGTTACGATAGAAAATTCTGGCAAATGTTGGAGCGATAATCGCTTTAACACCTGCAATTTCTAAGCAAGCCGGCGCATGCTCGCGGGAAGAACCACATCCGAAATTGGGTCCGCCTATGATAATATTAAATTCACTTTGAGTTTCATCATCTTTTGTTAAAGGGATGTTTCCCTCGGGAAGTCCGGACTCTTTATTCGGAACACCTGAAAGCGCATATTTACCGTAAAGCTTACGCTCTTCAGGATCTTCAAGGCTGTAGACAAGGTGTGCTGCCGGGATTATTTGATCAGTATCGATATTCTTACCAAGGACAAATGCTTTGCCTTTGATGTTGTTTTTTTTATTGGGCATTGAGTTTGTTGTGTGTTGTTGAAAATTGATTAAGAAAGTCCCCCTTACCAAAGGGGATTCATGGGGGGTATTATGTTGTGACTATAAGTCATCTGGCAGTTTAATAATCAAAACAGAGTCCCGTTAACACCCCTCAATAAACCATCTGAACGATGATTTCTATCTCCCCTCGAGGGGAGGTTTATTTATCACCTATTATCTATCATCTCAAATCTAAATAACCGTTTCCTGGATATAAACCCTTGGATCGGTAATTGTTCCGCTGACGGCAGATGCGGCTACGGTATAAGGCGATGCCAGGTAAACCGAGGCAGCCTTGGATCCCATACGTCCGGGATAGTTCCGGTTGGTTGTAGAGATACAAACTTCTTTTTCATTCAAACGGCCAAATGTATCGGAGGGTCCGCCAAGACAAGCTGCGCAGGATGCTCGTCCGATTTTACAGCCCGCATCCTTAAAAATGTCTATCAGGGTTTCTCCCATAATCGTTTCTGTTTCGAGGCCTTTTGCAATTTCCGTTGTGGCAGGTACGATGTAGGTATCAATTTTAAGAGATTTACCTTTGATGATTTCCGCAGCTGCACGAAAATCTGAAAGTTTCCCACCGGTGCAGGACCCAATGTAGGCGCGGGTCAACTCAGTCCCCTCCAGCTCCTCGGCTGTGGCTTTATTATCAGGGCTGTGAGGCTTGGCCACCATGGGTACTATCTCCTCAAGATTGTAAAAATGTTCACTGTGATATACGGCATCCGGATCACTTTTATACTCGGTAAAAGGACGGTCGGTTCGTGCCTTCACATATTCCCGGGTAATGTCATCTGTTTCTACCACGCCGTTTTTCCCGCCCGCTTCAATTGCCATATTGGTCAGCGTCATACGGTCTTCCATGGTAAAGGCTTGCACGCCTTCACCGGCAAATTCCATCGTTCTGTAGGTGGCACCATCAACTCCGATATCTCCGATGATTTTCAGAATGATATCTTTTGCCATCAGGTAGGGGGGGAGGGCTTCTCCGTCAAACACAAAGCGCATCGTTTCAGGAACTTTCACCCAGAGTTTTCCCGTCCCCATAATAAAAGCGGCATCCGTGTTCCCGATTCCGGTGGCAAACTGGCCAAATGCACCTGCGGTACAGGTGTGAGAATCTGTTCCGAACAGCACCTCTCCCGGACGAGTAAATCCTTCTTCGGGCAGCGCAACGTGGCAAACGCCTTTGTAGCGATCGGTACCCACATCATAATAGTGAGGCAAATCCTGGTCGGCGGCAAATGCGCGCAGAATATCAACGTTACGGTTGGCGTACTTATCTTTAGTGAAAATATAGTGGTCGGGTATAATTACAAGCTTTTCTTTGTCCCATACGCGGGCGTCTTCACCAAATTCTCTTTGAAAGATTTGGATGGCTGGCGGGCCACAGACGTCGTGCGTCATCAGCACGTCTACGTCAACCCATACGCTTTCGCCGGGCGTTACTTTTGAGTTGCCGCTTTTATTTGCCAAAATCTTCTCGGTTAATGTCATTCCCATGGTGTGGTGTTGGTTTTGTGTTGGATTAAAAATTTGTTTAAAAGAGCCCCCCTTTGAAGGGGGAGGAGAAAGCGTGTTCAGCGTTTTTTTTGGGGGATGTTCCTCGAAATTCAGTTATTAAACGAACACCCCTCGCTCACGCGAAAAAAGACGCGTGACCACTCCCCGCCAGCTCGCAGGGAGATTTTATCTTCTTCACCCCCCAGAAGCCATTTTATGAGGTTCGTTTGTGGGTTGATCGCTCATCATTGCCATGATGGATGTAAGATCCTGATCGTTTACGATTTTCTTTTTATCGGCGAGACGGGTTACATGTTTATATGCTTTGTTCAACTCTTCTTTATCGAGTTGGTACCCCATCTCTCCAAGCTTTTTGCCGAGGGCAAAACGGCCGGAGTGTTTACCGATAACAATTTTGTTGCAGGTGAGGCCTACAGATTCAGGCGTCATTATTTCGTAACAGAGCGGATTTTTAAGAACGCCGTGCTGATGAATTCCTGCCTCGTGTGCAAAGGCGTTGTCGCCCACGATGGCCTTATTGGGCTGAACACCTTTTCCTGTAATCTGTGCAAGCAACTGGCTTGCAGGGTAGATCTGTTTTGTATTGATGCCTGTGGTGTGGTTCATACTGTTTTTGCGTGTTTCAATCGCCATCACAATTTCCTCGAGTGATGCATTACCCGCGCGTTCGCCTATACCGTTGATGGTGCATTCAATTTGCTGGGCACCGTTCTGAATAGCCATGAGAGAATTGGCTACGGCAAGCCCCAAATCGTTGTGGCAGTGAACACTGAGTACGGCATTATCAATATTTGGCACATTTTCTTTAATCCCTTTTATCAGCTCGCCAAACTCCCAGGGGAGTGCATAACCAACCGTATCGGGTACGTTAATGACCGTAGCTCCGGCAGAAATGGCTGATTCAAAGATCTGGTAAAGAAACTCAGGATCACTGCGGGAAGCATCTTCCGCAGAAAATTCAACGTCGTCACAATACGACTTCGCTTTTTCCACTCCACGTACGGCAGACTCAATTACCTGCTCGCGAGACTGGCACAATTTATACTGCATGTGGATATCGGACGTAGCGATAAATGTGTGGATTCGCGGTTTGGCCGCATTTTCAACAGCTTTAGCGGCTGTTTCAATATCGATGGTGCGTGTACGGCAAAGGCCGGCTACACTGCTTTCTGTGATGGTTTTCGCAATTTTTTGCACGGTTTCAAAATCGCCTTCGGAGGCGATCGGGAAACCAGCTTCAATAACGTCAACCTGAAGCCTTTCAAGCTGTTTCGCCAATTGAAGTTTCTCTGGCTTATTCATGCTGTAGCCAGGAGATTGTTCGCCATCGCGAAGTGTGGTGTCAAAAATTTGAATATGATTTTCCATGATTCTGGTTGTTTAAATACTGGTTGATGTACTGTATGGGCTCGGGTCGGGATGGGTGTTTATCTATTCAGCCGGGCCGGCCAGCAGATCAACCAGGTTAAAAATTCCATGAGGTTTAATGGACCTGTACTTCATCCCGGGCCTCCTGATTTTTTGTCGATTGTGTTGAATGGTGCATCAAATAGTAATTCATACTGTCGGCCAGTGCCTGCCAGCTTGCATCCACAATATTCTTGGATACCCCTACCGTGCCCCAGGAGGTTTCGTTTTTACCCGAATCAACCAGAACACGCACTTTGGCACCTGTACCATCTTTTTCATTTAAAACCCGAACTTTGTAATCTTTCAAAATTACGTCTGCAATGTCCGGGTAAAATTTGCAGAGAGCTTTTCGGAGGGCGCTGTCGAGAGCGTGCACAGGGCCGTTTCCTTCCGCGGCGCTGTGCTCAAGCTGCCCCTGGACATTCACACGAATCGTCGCTTCAGAGCGTGATTCACCACTGGCATCCCGCTCCATAATCACCCGGAATCCTTCAAGTTCAAAAAGATCAGAGAAAGGTTCGGTCATTTTTTTAACGAGCAGCTCAAAAGATGCCTCTGCGGCTTCGAACTGGAAACCTTCATTTTCAAGCTTTTTCAGCTGTTCCACAATTTCCGGAACGGATCCTTTAGAGTTTTCGAGATCTATACCGAGCTCTTCCGATTTGTAGACAACATTACTTTTACCTGACAGGTCGGAGACCAAAACCCGGCGTTTGTTACCAACATCTTCAGGTTTCACATGTTCATATGTGGCTTCATTTTTCATAACAGCGCTGACGTGAACGCCTCCTTTGTGCGCAAATGCGCTCCGGCCTGTATAGGGCATTCTCGTATCGTGGCCTACATTTGCAAGTTCGCTTACAAAACTGGAAATAGAGGTTAACTGGCCGACACTGCTGTCGGGCACACAACTGAAATTTTGCTTCAGCTGAAGATTGGGGATCACAGAACAAAGGTTGGCATTTCCGCATCGCTCACCATAACCGTTAATAGTACCCTGCACGTGCACGCAGCCTGCTGAAACGGCAGCTACTGAGTTTGAAACTGCAAGTTCGCAGTCGTTATGAGCATGGATACCCATTTTTGTGGTTGTGGCATCACGAACCTGCTGAATGATTTCGCTTATCTCGTGCGTGAGAGTGCCGCCATTTGTGTCACAGAGCACGAGGGTGTCGGCACCGGCGTTCTGGGCTGCCGTTAAGGTTTCGAGCGCATATTCCGGATTGTCTTTGTACCCATCAAAAAAGTGTTCCGCATCGTAAATTACTTCTTTCCCATTCTCTTTCAGATACTGAACAGAACGGCGAATGATATCAAGATTTTCCTCGGGAGATATTTTGAGGGCTTCCACCACGTGAAGCAGCCATGACTTTCCAAAAATAGAAACGACATCGGTTTCGGCATCCAGCAAGAACTGAATATTTTTATCCTCATCAGGCTGTAATCCCGCCCGGCAGGTGCTTCCAAAAGCCACAATTTTTGCGTGATTGAACGCTACATTTTTTGCAAGTTTGAAAAACTCGAGATCTTTGGGATTCGACCCTGGCCAACCACCTTCAATGTAGTCGACACCGAATGAATCGAGACGTTTTGCTATTCGTACTTTGTCATTCGCTGACAGGCACACCTTCTCACCCTGGGTGCCATCCCGAAGTGTGGTGTCGAATATTTGGATCTTTTTTGACATGTAGTGGCTGTGGTTGTTGTTAAAATTTGGGATTGATAATTCCCCTTAACAAAGGGCGGATGAAAGGGTGATGACAGAACTTTGAGGATGCTCATAAACTAATACCAGCCAAATCAAAGCTCAGGGAAACACCCCTTTATGTCTATCCGTGATGGGAAAGAATACACCCCCTCATCACACAGGAGATGCGGCATTCCCATTCAGGGGAAATTTTCATTCCGCAGGTTCAGCCTCGGCTTTCTTTCCGTCATCAATCCAGTTCATCATAGATCGAAGCTCCTTACCTACGTTTTCAATTTGATGCTTGCCAAGGTCGCTGCGCATTTTCTTCATGTTCGGCATACCGTCACCGCTTTCTTTCATCCACTCTTTGGCAAATTCACCATTTTGCACTTCGCCCAGAATGTCTTTCATACGTTTTTTGGTGCCAGCATCTATCACGCGTTCACCGCGAGTCAGGCCGCCATACTCGGCTGTTTCACTTACTGAGTAGTACATTCCTTCAATTCCGCCTTCATACATAAGGTCAACAATCAATTTCAGCTCGTGCAGGCATTCAAAATAGGCTATTTCGGGCTGATAGCCGGCTTCCACCAGCGTTTCAAATCCGGCTTTTACAAGCTCGGATGCACCTCCGCAAAGAACGGCCTGCTCTCCAAAGAGATCAGTTTCAGTTTCTTCCTTAAATGTGGTTTCCAATACACCGGCACGTGTTCCGCCAATGGCTTTGGCGTATGCCAGTGCAGTTTCTTTTACCGTTCCGCTGGCATCCTGGTAAATCGCAAACAGACAGGGAACACCCGATTCCTGCGTAAATACCCGGCGCACAAGGTGGCCCGGGCCTTTGGGGGCAACCATAAATACATCAACATTGTCGGGAGGCACAATTCCGTCGAAGTGGATATTGAATCCGTGGGCAAATGCCAATGCGTTTCCTTCTTCAATATTGGGTGCGATATCAGACTTAAAGACTTCAGCCTGAAATTGGTCGGGGATCAGGATCATTATGATATCCCCTTTTTTGGCTGCTTCCGCTGTTTCAAACACCTTAAGTCCTTCGCCTTCAGCCTCTGCCCAGGAGGAACTATTTTTTCTGAGGCCGACAACTACATCCACGCCACTGTCTTTCAGATTCAGGGCGTGAGCATGACCCTGGCTGCCGTAGCCAATAATTGCTACGGTCCTTCCAGCCAGGGCATCGAGGTTAGCATCGGTGTTGTAATATGTCTTTGCTTTCATTGTATGTTATTGTGTTGTGTTTGTTATCTGAATTTAGTTGTAAAAGTCCCCCTTTGAAGGGGGATGAGCAAACGCGTTCAGCGGTTGCTATGGGGGATGTTAATTGAGGCTTAAACATTTGGAATAAGTTCAAGTTAAAATCAAAGCACCATGAACACCCCTTGCCTCCGCTCTGCTTCGGCATTCCCCTCAAGGGGAGACTAAAATCGCCCTCAATAATTTCCATCACGCCTTCCCTTTAAATTCACGTTTTGTAGCCACAGAGCCGGTTCGTGCAACTGAAGAAATGCCGTGGGGACGAAGCACTTCGATCAGGGCATCAATTTTGTCGCGGATTCCGGTTACTTCAAGAGAAATCTTGTCGGGACTCAGGTCAATCACCTTGGCTTTAAAAGCCTGGGCAATCAGCATAATTTCTGTGCGGTTGTCTGATGAACTGGCAACTTTTATCAGGGCAAGTTCCCGTTCTATAAATTTTTCATTTGTGAGGTTTGTCACCTTTTTCACGTCAACCACATTATGGAGCAGCTTGGTAATTTGTTCCACAATTTCTTCGCTTCCTGTAGTGGTAAGTGTAATACGGGCCATACCCGGTTCGGCTTCTGAGGCAAAGGTGATGCTGTCTATTTCAAACCCCTTTCCGCTGAATATGCCGATAATCCGGCTAAAGGTGTTCAGGTTGTGCCTAACCAGAACCGAAAGGGTGTTTTTAGTAGAATCTGACGTGGATGAAATGGAGTTTGTGCTCATTCTGGTTATGGTTTTATCATGTCAGGGTTAGACATGGTATTTCTTATTTCAGTTAACAGATTACAATATGTAACTGACCGGTTTTTTGTATTTGATTGATTGCTTTTACCCAGAAATACCATGTCTTTCCTATTCACACTCTTCGTCTGATTCAACCATCTCGTTCAGTGCGGCTCCTGAAGGCACCATTGGATAGCAGTTTTCAGTTTCGACCACCCTGAAATCCATTAAGACCGGACCATCATCAATCTTCATAGCTTTTTCAAGCACATCACGCATTTCAGCCGGAGTGGATGCACGCATACCTACAGCGCCGTAACATTCGGCCATTTTCACAAAATCGGGATTGTTTTTGCCGAACACGGAGTAGCTGGTTCGGTTTTTGTAGAAGAGCTGCTGCCACTGTCGCACCATGCCGAGGCAGTTATTATTCATCAGAGCGATCTTAACGGGAATATTGTATTCCACAGCTGTCATCAATTCGTAGGATGACATCTGGAACCCGCCGTCGCCCGTAATACAAACCACGTCGCGATCGGGACAGGCAATGGTGGCGCCAATTGCTGCGGGAAATCCATAGCCCATTGTGCCGAGACCGCCGGAAGAGATCCACGAACGCGGATGATTGTATTTATAGTGTTGGGCTGCCCACATCTGGTGCTGACCCACATCTGTCACTACAATGGCATCCCCGTTCGTAACTTCAGAAATCATTTCAATCATGTGTTGAGGATAGATCTTATCATCCTTTTTTGGCACTTCCAGCGGGTGATCTTTTTGCCAGGTATGAATTTGATCCCACCATTCATCAATTGAAGGCGATTCAATCATCTTGTCCATCACAGGGAGAACCTGTTTAACATCGCCAACAATCGGAACTTCCGTTGGCACATTTTTCCCGATACTGGACGGGTCAATATCAATATGAATTTTTCGGGAGTTTTGCGAGAACCCGTCAAGTCTGCCGGTTACGCGATCATCAAACCGTGCTCCGACGCACAAAAGCACATCACAATCGGTCATCGCCATATTAGCGTACCAGGTACCGTGCATACCCAGCATACCAAGGGATTGCGGTTTAGTCTCAGGAAATCCGCCCAGTCCCATTAATGTGGTTGTTATCGGGATGTTATGGCGTTCAGCCATCGCGGTAAGCTCTTCCCACGCCTCGCCCAGAATCACGCCGCCGCCTGCATAAATAAGTGGCTTTTTAGCTTCGCTAAGCATTTTGGCAGCTTTGGCGATCTGAGTGTAGTGTCCCTGGGTAGTTGGTTTATAGCTTGGTATTTGAACCGATTTCTTCCCGGTAAATGTACCCTCTGTGTTGAGCATATCTTTAGGGAGGTCAACCAGGACGGGGCCGGGCCGGCCACTTGTGGCAATATGAAATGCTTCGCGAAGGCAGTGTTCAAGATCATCCACGTTGCGAACAAGATAGCTGTGCTTTGTTATAGGCCGTGTAATACCAACAATATCCGCTTCCTGAAAGGCATCGTTGCCAATTACGTTGGTGGGTACCTGCCCGGTGAGTACAACCAGCGGAATAGAATCCATAGCTGCCGTGGCAATTCCGGTTACCGTATTTGTTCCGCCGGGACCTGATGTTGCGAGTACAACGCCTGCTTTACCTGTGGCACGGGCGTATCCGTCAGCCGCATGTGTTCCTGCCTGCTCATGCCGGATAAGATAGTGGTTGATGTCGTGACAGTCGAAAAGCTGGTCGTAAATGGGAAGAACTGCACCCCCGGGATACCCAAATACGGTATCTACACCGATATCCGTAAGAGTTTTAATTAAAATTTCTGCTCCATTGTAATAGGAGACATCTTTGTTCGGAACTGATTTAACCGATTCAAGATGAGAACCGCGGCTGGCAGGATGTTGGTTTTTGGCAGGTTTCATTGACATAAGGATATATTTTTCCCGCCGGAGGTCAAAATTTAGGATGTGTTGAGGAATCTAAATTCTAATCTCCGGCTGTTTATTTAGCTCAGAATTAGAATTAGAATATTAATTAGTAGGATAGATAGAATAGACAGACCTATAATATCCAGGTCATTATCTAAATCTAACAAAGAAACAGGGAACAGAAATACTTCAGGTAAGGACGCTTGGCTAACCACAACATGCTCATTTCTTCCGAGAAATCGGGGGTCGAACATTTGTACGTGATTATTTGTGGTAGACAAAATATATCTGTGTTTAATTTCCGTAAGTAGTATAGAGATATGAGTTTTAGCTGTCAAGAAAAATAATTACTATTTATTGAAAGAATATATGATTGCGTATAGTTGAATGTTAAAAGCGCTTTCATAAAAAAGTATTTTTTGCTGTAAAATCAATAAAATCAATATCTAAACAGACAGGTTTAAATGTTAGAAAAATTAAATAAATTCAGCTCACGTCTCACCGAATCTCAATCTCAGGTTGGCTCAAAAGCTATGTTATATGCCACAGGCTTGAGCGAGGATGACATGAAAAAGCCTCAGGTTGGCATTGCATCCACCGGATGGGACGGCAATCCATGCAACATGCACCTTAATGATTTGGCAGCTGTTGCCAAGAAAAGTGTATGGGGCAACAAGATGGTTGGGTATACATTCCATTCGATAGGAGTGAGCGACGGTATCTCGATGGGGACCCAGGGAATGAAGTTTTCACTGCCCTCAAGGGATATCATCGCCGACTCCATTGAGACGGTGATGAACGCGCAGTGGTATGATGCAAACATTTCCGTAGTGGGATGTGATAAAAATATGCCGGGCGCCATCATGGCAATGGCGAGGGTGAACCGCCCGTCGATCATGATTTATGGCGGCACGATCCGGCCCGGCAACCTGAACGGGGAGAAGCTCGATATTGTGTCAGCGTTTGAATCTTATGGAAAGTTTTTGTCAGATGAATATTCTGAGGAGCAGATGAACCGGGTGCTAAAGCACGCCTGTCCCGGCGCGGGCGCCTGCGGCGGAATGTATACGGCAAACACTATGGCTTCGGCTATTGAAACACTGGGAATGAGCCTGCCCTTCAGCTCCTCCATTCCTGCCACACATGAACAGAAACAAAAAGAGTGTGAAAAAACGGGAGCAGCGATCTATACTTTGCTGGAAAAGGATTTGAAACCGCTGGACATCATTACAAAAAAATCTCTTGAAAACGCTGTGGCGGTGATCATCGCGCTGGGCGGATCTACAAACGCGGTGATGCACATGTTGGCTATTGCCCACGCTGCCAAGGTTGATTTTACGATTGATGACTTCCAGAAAGTTAGTGATCGAACCCCGTTCCTTGCCGACCTGAAACCAAGCGGCAAATATGTGATGGAGGATCTTTATAATGCAGGAGGCGTACCTGCTGTTCAGAAACTGTTAATCAAGGAAGGGTACCTGGATGGCGATTGCATGACTGTGACCGGGAAAACACTGGAAGAAAATGTTGCGGATCTTCCCGGTTTACTTGAAGAACAAAACGTAATTCACCCGGTATCGGACCCTATCAAGCCGACCGGCCATCTGCAAATATTATACGGCAACCTGGCGGAGAAGGGATCCGTGGCCAAAATTACCGGTAAGGAGGGAACTAAATTTTCCGGTCCAGCACGAGTGTTTGAATCAGAAGAGGATGCGCTGGAAGGAATTCGCGGTGGCAAGGTGACAAAAGGCGATGTGGTGGTGATTCGCTATGAGGGCCCCAAAGGCGGACCCGGCATGCGGGAAATGCTCTCCATAACCGCGGCCATTATGGGTGCGGGTCTCGGTAATGATGTTGCTTTGATTACCGATGGTCGCTTTTCAGGTGGAACACATGGCTTTGTGATTGGTCACGTAACGCCCGAAGCACAGCTGGGCGGAGCTATTGGCCTTCTGAAAAACGATGACGTCATTACCATTGATGCGGACGACCGCATACTGAAAGTGGAACTCCCGGACGAAGAGCTTGAAAAGCGACGAAAGAACTGGAACGCCCCGGCCCTAAAATACCAGAGCGGAGCACTCTATAAATATGCGAAACTTGTGTCGACAGCAAGCGAGGGGTGTGTAACTGATTTATGATCCACCCCTGAACCGTTATTTCAGTTGAAATAGTTACTCTGCCTGGGGAGTCTCTCTGTTTCGTACGTATTTCAAAAATATTGCCGTGATTAGTGCAGCGCCGGTATCAGCGATTGGAAACGAGAACCAAATGCCGTAAATCCCGAAAAAATAGGGCAGAATAAAGACCAGTGGAATAAGGATAAACCCCTGTTTTGAAAGGGAGAGAATGAGCGCAGGCCGGGCACGTCCAACTGCCTGGAAGTAAGCACTTCCAAGCAGGTTGATGGCCAGCAGGGGTGTTGCCAGGAATACGGCTCTGAGCGCAGGGGTGGTTCGTTCAATGAGCTGTGTATCGTTTGTGAATACAGAAACAATCTGAGGCGCGAATACCATAATGACGGTAAAGATTCCGAACGATATCAGCGTTGCGGAAGTCATCGACAGCCGGATTAGTTTATTCACCCGGTCCATGAGCCTTGCACCGTAGTTATAGCCAACAATAGGAACGAAACCCTGTGTGATTCCCAGTACCGGGAAATTGGCAAACATCAGCAGGCGGCCAATGATGCCGTAGATGGAAAGTGCAATTTCCCCGCCATACACAAACAGAGAATTATTCAGCACAATGGAGAGCAGGCTGATGGTTCCCTGGCGCGCAAATGTAACCGCCCCGAGAGAGGTGATCTCACGAATGATCAGGCCGCTGGGTTTCAGGTAAATTCGTTTGAACTCAAGTTGGGAATCACCTTTCAGAAAAAACCACGTAGCAAACACTGCGCTTGCAATGTAGGAGATTGTGGTTGCCCAGGCAGCGCCCGCAATTCCCATATCCAGGCCAACAATAAATATCGGGTCGAGTATGATATTGACAACAGCGGGAATCATGATGGTGAGCATGGCAATGCGGGGGTAACCCTCTGCACGTATCACGTTGTTGCTCATCATCGCCCACGCTAAAAAAGGTGTGCCAAGTAGTACAATTGTAAAGTACTCGCCTGCCGGCTCCTGCACGTCACCCCGGCCGCCAAACAGGGTGAGAATCTGATCGAGGAAAAGAAATCCTGCAATCAGAAACACAATACCGAGAGTAAGCGTCATGCCCACCTGGTTTCCAAACGTTTGAAAGGCTTTTCGGTCGTTTCCCTCGCCAAACGCCCGGGAGATGATGGATGCCCCGCCTACGCCAATTGCCATGCCAATGCTGGCAATCAGAAATGTAATCGGTTGAACTACGGTGATTGCAGCAATGCCAAGAGGACCAACCCATAATCCTACAAAGATGGTATCAACAATACCGTAGATGGACATGACAAGAATTCCCGCAGATGCCGGAATAGCCTGTTCGCGAAGCAATGTGCCGAGTGGCTGGGTGCCGAACGCATCCCTGTTGTTAGTTCCCAAACAAATAGATATTCATGATTAAAGCTGAAGTATACGGTTTTCAGGGCTAACCGGGTGGCAGTGAAATGTAAATGAATGTCAGAAGGTATACGAAAATGTAGAGGTCTATTGAAAAGAGTATATACTCATAGCCCGCCGATCTACATCATTTTTTTACAAATTATGCTGAAGTACAAAAAGACGATTCCAGGAATTTTTAGTTTTTTCAGATATAGAATGTCTTAATTAAAATTAAGGACCGTAATTGGTTACGAAATATATTGGAATGGAAGTTGAAATTGAATGACATAACGTACCTGTCTGCTGAACGGAATTACCGATTCCATTAAAAAACCCCTATCGTTGAGGGTAAAGGATAATCTATTCAGGCGTTAAAGAAAGCTCTGCTATGAATTCATCAAATATTACCGTACTTCTGATTTTTCTTTTTATATATTTATTCTGTCCATCTCTGGTACCCTCTGTAATGGCACAATCGGTTTCTGTTGGTAATGGAAGCTACAGTACATCACTTCCTGCCGGAGCCGTGGGGCCCCAAAATGTGGATGGCGTGGACATCTCCCCGAAAATATCCGGAAATTTTTCTCAGCCGGTTCAGACCAATGATTTCTGGAGCAGCCTGATATTCCCGTTTTTTGGGAACTCTCACTCCAACGTTTTGGCGGCACATCCTCTTAATGCAAAAGCAGTAGCTGAAGGCCTGCAAATCGGTTATCCGAATGAGGTGAGCTTTGCGGGTTCCGACTATCTTTACTCATTTTCCCCGGATCTTACCGTCGGTGTTTTGGGTCTTTCTTCCGGTGAAACCCTGACTGAAAGATACGGTGACTGGACCGTTACAGCTTTATGGGAAGACGGTGAGCAGAATATGAGGGCAACACTTGGCCATGGTTTGCCTTTTGTATATTTCAGGGTAAACGGGGGTAATGCTATGATCAGCCCAGAGTCAACGCCCGAGGTTTGGTACCAGAAGGATGAGGTGTTGGGAATTTCAATTAACGGAAAACACTATGGTATTTTTGCACCTGAAGGATCAGAATGGTCGGGCAGCAGCTCATTTGAATCGTCGTTAGACGGGAAAGATTACCTGTCTGTAGCTCTTCTGCCGGACAACTCGGAGTCTACACTGGAAACCTTTCGACAGCATGCCTATGCATTTGTAACCAACAGTTTGATTAGCTGGGATTACAACGAAGCATCCGCCGATTTGAGGACAAGCTACACCTACCAAACGGAATTGATGGAAAGTGGCAGTAACAATGTGAATAAAACATTGACCGCTTTGTACCGCCATCAATGGAAGTATGCGGAACAGTCGCAAACAGAGTATTCGTATGTATCTCCCAGGGGAGAAATGAAACTATACCAGGGAAATGAATTTTCAACCCTTTTGAAATTTTCCGGGATTTTGCCCGCTATGCCCGACCAGGGAGACTATAACCGCGAAGAGTTAACAGAGTTGGTTGAGGAAACAGCCGGGGAAAATTTATCGCCCGGTCCGTCGTATGATAACGGTAAAGCCATGGGGCGTTTTGCTCAGCTTGTAAATATTGCAGATCAGCTGGGGGCATTCGGTGAACGGGATCATTTTCTTGATGAGCTCAAGAATCGCCTTGAAGACTGGCTGACAGCCGGTGGAGCACAGGAATATTCTTATAATGAGGAGTGGAATGTGCTTACCGGGTACCCGTCGGGCTTTGGTGCGGATAACCAGATTAACGATCACCATTTCCATTCCAGCTATGCGATACGAAGCGCGGCCGTAGTTGCCCAGTTTGATCCTGAGTGGGCATCGCAGGAGAACTGGGGCGCCATGGTGAACATGCTGATAAAAGACAGTAACAACTGGGACAGGGACGATACGATGTTTCCGTTTTTGCGTTCACATGATCCGTATGCGGGTCATTCCTGGGCAGCAGGTCACGGGGACTTCCCGGATGGAAACAACCAGGAGTCGAGTTCGGAATCTATGAATTTTGCATCGGCTGTGACGATTTGGGGATCGGTAACCGAACAGCCTGAAATACGGGATCTGGGCATTTTTCTACACACCAACGAACGTACTGCAATTGAACAGTATTGGTTTGATACTGATAAAGAAGTATTTCCGGAATCATATCCCCACACGGCACTGGGAATTGTTTGGGGCGGAAAAGGCAGTCATGCCACCTGGTTTGGCGGGGAACCTGAATTCATTCATGGCATCAATATATTGCCGATAAACAGCGGGTCGCTTTACCTGGGCCGCCATCCCGATTTTGTGATCGAAAACTATGAAGAAATTGTAGATGAGCGGGGCAGTCAGCCTGTTTTGTGGAAAGATGTATTGTGGGAATACCTGGCCCTCGCTGATCCGGATCAAGCCCTTGCTTATTACAACGCTGACCAGGATTACGAACCGTTTGATGGAGAATCACGCGCCCATACGCTACACTGGCTTCACAACTTGAAAAAGATGGGTGTGCGCGATACGCTGACCTATGCAGATACCCCTTCGTATTCGGTTTTTCGAAACGAAGATGATGAAAAAACCTATGTCGCATTCAATCCTGGTGCTTCAGAGATTGAGGTTAATTTTACGGATGGTTTTACTATGAATGTTCCATCCGGTGAAATGAGATCAGAGAATTCGGGTACTAATGTGAGCAATGAAACAGAGGATGAACAACCCAGTGAAAGTTCCCTTGAACCAAATTACCCAAACCCGTTTAATCCAACCACTAATATAAGATTTAACCTGGAATCGCAGACGGAGGTAACCCTTGAAGTGTATGATGTGGCCGGACAAAAAGTGGCTACGCTTGCAGAGAATAAAAGTTTTGGTGCAGGATCACATTCGGCCACGTTTGATGCAGGGTCACTCTCCTCGGGGCTATACATTTACCGCTTGCGAACTGCAGATGGTTTTAGACAATCCAGGAAAATGATGCTG
>JAWLEH010000073.1:0-7877 GCA_041686215.1 Balneolaceae bacterium
AAAATTTTTCGGTAGTTCTGCTTTCTAATATAAACGCACTCAATCATTTATAATACCGGAAGCTGCTAACCGTATATAAAGTTGTGCTTAATAAAATTATTCCTTAAAAATAATTTTGAACAGATATTTCAGCTTTAGGAACTGTTACACTTTTGGAGGTTTGAAATTTACTTTAGAACCACCATTTTTGTTGATCTTTTCAGAATATTTGTCTTCATCAAACTTATAGAGATACGCTCCTTTCTTGGAATACTTTTTCTGCTTTTTATTGGTTTTTTCGAGTACATCCATAGACAGAATTCGGCGGCGGAAATTGCGCTTATCGAGGCTGGTTTCGTAGATTGCCTCGTACAGCTGCTGAAGTTCGGGAAGGGTAAATGTATCGGGCAAAAGCTCAAAACCTACGGGTTGATTTGTGGCTTTTTGACGAAGCCGGGATTTTGCTACTTCCACCATTTCATTGTGATCGAAAATTAAATCCGGGAGTTCATCAACGGGAAACCATTCAGCACCATATTCCGGCAGCAGGTTTTCGTCATGGTCATGAATATTAATCAGTGCATAGTATGCGATGGAAATCGTTCGGTCAACCGGATCACGATCAACTTCACCAAACCCCTGGAGCTGTTCAAGATAGATATCTTTAAGGCCGGTTAGTTTGTATAAAATACGGCTTGCTGCATCATCGAGACTCTCATCCCGTTCCAAAAACCCTCCCATCAGAGACCAATTCCCCAACTCTGGCTCAAAATTTCGTTTTATCAATAGTAGTTTTAAATGCTCTCTGTCGAACCCGAAAATGATACAGTCGAGTGCTACGTAAAATTTCTCATTCCTGGAATAGGTATAGCTCATAAAATTTATCTTGGTTTTTCATCAAATGAGTATAGTGTATAATTACATATTTTGAATCACAGAAGCTAAAAAAATAGAAATAGATCTAAATTATTTAAAATTAAAACCCTCCAAGGAATTTTTACAACACCAAATTTCAGTTCGGTTTAAATCTTTTTATCACTATTTATTTTCTTAAAGCCAGCGAGGTGTCCCTCGCTACAGTGAGTGTTGATTATTACCAGAAAGTTTGTGCCTCGGGCATTCTTGTGAAGGATAGCCTTCATTAAGTCTGTATCCTACTCAGTTCCGAATCGATAAACTATAGCGGATTGATAGGTTTCACCCGGATTTAAAATAGTGGACGGAAAATCAGGTTCGTTGGGCGAATTTGGAAAATGTTGCGGTTCCAGGCACAACCCGGAATATTGCTCCAATGGAGTTCCATCACCATTTTCAAGAGTGCCATCCAGGAAATTTCCCGAATAAAACTGAATTCCGGGTTCGTCGGTCAATACCGTCAGAGTCCGGCCTGAACGGGGTTCAGTAAGCTCAGCTGCGATAGATACCTCACCTCCTGCATCATCAAGTACAAAGTTATGATCGTATCCTCCCTCAACATCATCAATTCGTGATCCAATCTCTTCAAAATCAGTAAAATCAAACGGACTCCCATTCACCGGCACAATCTCCCCTGTTGGGATAAGCTGGCTGTTGACAGGCGTGTAATTTCCGGCATGCAATTTCAACTGGTGGTCAAGTATCGTAAGCGATGGATCACCGGTTAGGTTAAAGTAGCTGTGCGCGGTGATGTTGACAGGTGTTGCTTCATCCGTTGTGGCCTCAAATTCAATATGGAGTTCATCATCATTATTTAAACGATAGGTTGCAGTTACCTGTAAATTTCCGGGATAGCCTTCTTCCCCGTCTTCACTCAGGTAGGTAAGCCGTAAAGATGAATTATCAATAACTTCGGCGTCCCAAAGAACCTTATCAAACCCCTGTAATCCTCCGTGTAGATGGTTTTCGCCATCGTTAATCGAAAGCTGGTATTCAGTATCATTTAATGAAAACTGCCCCTTTTCTATTCTGTTGCCATATCGTCCGATCAATGCGCCAAAATAGGGATGCTCTCCCAGGTATGGCTCCAATTCATCAAAACCGAGAACAATGTTATCAAGCGAACCTTCTGCATCCGGGGCTATAAGCGACACGATGATACCGCCGTAGTTTGTGATTTTTGCCTCGATACCGTTAGCATTTGTGAGTGTAAAAAGGTGAGCAGTTCTTCCGTCGTCCAGTTGACCAAATTCTTCTTTCACGATATCGGTATCTGTTGAATTCGTTGAGGTTTCTTGTTGAGAGCAGCCTGTAAAGACAAGTACCAAGACCAGCCAAAACAATGCTGCAGAACCCGGAATTGAATATTTCAGGTGACGAATAAAGAGAGTTCTGCTGACCGGCATAAGTTGCTTGACAAGTTGCGTTTATTCATTGTTATTTAGACACTTACAGAAATAGTGATATTTCGAATAAACTACAAGAAATTTATGCTCCCCCTGATTTTTAAAATCAAGTATAGAGTCCACTCCGAAAAGTCAGATAAAGAACGGACCTTTATAACATGCTTAAATAATTTAGTTTTTTGCCTCCAGACTCTCCCTATTTCCCTCTCTATCAAATAGAGAGGGATTTAATGACTAAATTATTTAAGCGATGTTTGATGAATTTTATCTATTCAACAGATACTTCAATTTCGAAGGTAAGCTGTGCCGTGTTTCCTGGTTCATACTCGTATACGAGCGCCTGTATTATCGTATATGAATCGCCGGGCGAACTGGCCCCTGGATATTGCCCCACGCTAAATTCAAATTCATTTTCATTAAACTCTGAAAAAATACGGGCGTCTTCACCCCACTCGGTTACATTTCCATTGGTATCAAACCAGTGCCCAAAACCGTTTGCAGTGGTGTTTGAGTTTAAGTTACCACTGCTCTCAACGGCAAAAAACTGAATCTCGTCCCCAATGGCAGATGAAATATCGCCCGGTTGCATTTTAAATGCGTTAGCAAGATCTGTGGGATCTACGATTACGTCGCCACCTGAATAGTCATCATTATCGACGGGAAACGATATTTCGTACGTAAGTTTAGTGTCTTCCGGGGTTTCACCTTCCGGTATCTCTGTGTACCCCTCAACGGTTGTATTTGTAAATTTAACGGTGTACGGCCACTGGTCATCGTTCGAGTTGTCATCATCCCAGGCGTGGGACGAATATTCAGCCGGTGCACCTGTTACCACAAACCACAGTTGGTCGGTACTCTTCGGCAGATCAAACTGTACCGTGGCTTTCTCATCCCGGTGCATTTCACCATATACGCGCTCTCCACTCTCCAGAAGCGCCACAAATCCATAACGCCATCCGGCGATGGTTTCGTCTACTTGATTGAAACCCTCAGCATTTGCTATACCTTCAAATTTTACAGAAACCGTTTGTTCATCTTGCGATACAGTCAGTGGAATCACATTGTATCCCGTTGTTTGCGGTGCATGATCGGGGTCCACTCTGTGTGCTCCATCATCAAGTAATGTTGATGAGTAGCTATGGCTGCCTATGTAATCTCTGCCCCTTTCTCGTAGTTCCTCGAGGTCCCACATAGCCAGTTTCGAGGCCGCATCATACATTTCGTCGTTCATTTCTTCGGTAGATATACCGGTCAGCCGCATGTACGTTTCAATCGGATCTTCCGGTTCCAGTGCCTCCCGCCAGATTCGTCCAATGATATCAAGGCCGTGTTTTTCTGTCCAGTAGTAATGTATAAAATAGCTTGCATACCGGTAATCTTCATGATGAAGGTGTTTATGATAGTTTTCGGTATAAACCTCAAAATCATGGGAATTAAATATTTCGTTGGGATACGCATACCTGGCCTGCCAGTTTGCCGTTTGTTCCCAAAATGCATTGCCGCCATTTCCTCCAAAACCATACCGGAATCCTGTACCGCCTCCGAGGTCGCTGTACACCTGGTACTGAAAACTGTGGCCGATTTCATGAGCTATCACAGAACCAACAGGTTGTGCGGCACCGGGACTAACCCAAAGAGCTCCAATCACATCATCAAACCCCGCACCTGCTGCCATCCACTCCTCCTGGTGATGGAGAAATATCATCAGTTTGTAGGTGTCCAGGTTGGAAACTCCTTCACCGGTTACTGCAAAATTTAAATCATGTATGTTTTGATCGTAAAACAGCTCCGCTTTTTCAAGAAGATCATCTATATCCACGCGATAGGCATCAGGTACAGACTGTGCACCCGGATCTTCGTCACCATAACCATCCTCCCAAAAAACGATAAAATGCTCGGATTCCCGGCTTCGATTGAAACTCCATCTGCTTGAACTGTCTGTCAAATCCATGCCTGAGAATTCCTCTGGAATATATATCTCAAGATCACCCGGATCACCTTCTTTCAAATCGTCTCCCTGGCTTGCTCCGGTAGGATTATCCTCTGAACATCCTGATAAAAGTGAGATAACACAGCAGCACATAAACAATAACAGTGGTCTGATTGAAGAAGTACTTGACTGTAGATTCATTTGAATAAATTAATTGATTGAGGTGGCAGAGGGATTGAACGGAAGTTAGCCGTTGAACGATGCGGTCATGTAACCAAATCGTCAGCCCCTAACACAGTGCGCTGCTGCATTAGTAACTTGAGTACAGCATTCTATACATTTTGAGTGAGTTATACCTGTATTTTATTGATCACATCACCTATTATGTTTTTGAATCAGTGTTACATGATGTCATAAAAAAACATTTTGAGTTAACTTAGAAAAATCGTGATTAAACGAATAGATACCGGAACAGTAGATTTTCTAATTCTGCATCTGTGAGTTGATTGATATCCTTAGAAAAACTACACTACACTTCTAAGTAATTCATGCGTATTCATTTAAACCAAAACACCTATGCCTCAAAAATATACCAGTGGTCTACTCCTTATTTTCACACTCCTATTCGCGGCATCGTGCAGCACATCAGAAGCAGATGACACGTGGCGCACATTGTTTGACGGTGAGACATTAGATGGCTGGACTGCAAAATTACACCATCATGAAACCGGAGAGAATTACGCAAATACCTTTCGGGTAGTGGATGGCGTGATTCAGGTGAATTACGATGATTATGATACATTTGATGAACGGTATGGTCACTTGTTTTATGAAGAACCGTTTTCGCATTACCACCTGAAGTTTGAATATCGTTTTACGGATCAATGGATGGAAGATGCCCCGGACTACACGTACCGAAACAGCGGTGTGATGTTTCACAGCCAGGCACCCAATACGATTCTGAAAGAACAGGACTGGCCTATTTCCGTTGAATACCAAATGCTTGCTGAAGCAGAAGAAGGAGAAGAGCGTCCCACAGGAAACATGTGCTCACCGGCCACAGAAGTATTCTTTGAAGGAGAAATGGATCCGCGACATTGCATTAACTCTTCATCCGATACCTACAAATGGGAGGAATGGGTTGAAGCTGATCTGATTGTTTATGGCGATTCGCTCGTTATCCACAAGGTGAATGGCGAAGAAGTGCTGCAGTACACAAAACCACAAATCGGCGGAGGTGTTGCAAACAGATACGACCCGGACATCAAGGTTGACCGCACTCCTCTCACCGAGGGATATATCGGGCTGCAGGCGGAAGGCCAGGGTGTGGAATTTCGCAACATTCGTATCAAAGAACTTGATGACCAGTAAAGGTGCACCGGCAATGCGGCAGCGTCGAGGAACCAACGACATTGAGGTTCGCGTAAAATTGCCGCGTCCCGGCTGCAGCACATTCATAACCTTGAAGATTTTGCGATAATTGAGTTGATTTCTACCGAATACCTTTCCCCGCAAACCAATAAAGTGCTGTACCAACGGCAATAAAAAGAAGTGTCAACCATATAGAACTGAAACTAACCTGTAACATCAGCCAAAGGCAAGAAAGGATCCCAAGAGCGGGTATCAATAGCCCACCTGGCAGACGAAATCGTGCGTAATCTTTCCACTTTCTTCTCAATACCGGTACAGCTCCGCAGCTGATAATAAAAAGAAATAACCGGGACAGAACCGTCATCGCTGCCAGGTAGGTAAACGTTCCAAATACTGCTCCGATAAAGGCGAACACCCCATAGAAAATGATTGAATTTGCAGGTGTCTGCCATGTATGGTGAACGGTTCCGAACCATTTGGGCATGGACCCTTCGAGGGACAGCGCATATGTAAGCCGCGGTGCCGAGAACAGCGAGCCGATCAGGTTACCGGTGACGGAGGTGACTACTCCAATCATAAGAATGACTGCCCCGGTTGTGCCGAATAGTGCAGCAGATGCATCCAGTAACGGGGTGTCGGACGCCCCAAGATTAGGGACGGCTGTTTCGGACACAAGCTGAATCAGCATATAGAGCACAACCACAATTCCCAGTCCCATCAGCAGCGCAAGGGGCATATCCCTCTCAGGACGTTTAGACTCGCCTGCCGGAACAACAGCTCCCTCGAAACCGACGAATGCGTAGATTAGCAGCAATGCTGCTCCACCCAGATCACTTACAGGTGGAACGGAGCTTTGAAATGACGGGACGATATCCGAACCGAGCCAGATGATCCCGCCAAAAACAAGGAAAAGCAATACTGAAAATTTGAGAACAGTAAACAGGGCAAGCGAACGAATGGATTCAACTGACCCAAGCACATTGATTAAAGTCAGTCCACCGATGATTATCGCAAGTGAAAAGACTCGCCCGACGCCGTATGTAGCCGGTTCGATAAAGTACCCAATACTGTCCACCAGAAGAACGGAGTTGGCCGCAAAGGAGATTAGCCGCGCCACATAAAACAGCCACCCTGCCTGGAACCCGATAAACGAACCAAATGCTTCGGTTCCGTAGCGAATCGGACCGCCCGTTCCGCGAAACATACTGCCAAGTTCAGCAAAACAGAGAATCACGGGAAGCATGAGCAGTGCACAGACGGCGTAAATAAAAATGCTGTACTCGCCTGCAAGTTCAGCCGCACCACTCGGTAAACCAAATATACCGGCACCCACAAATCCATTGACCACCAGCAGCCACAACCCCCAAACACCAATGTTACGGGGTAGTTTTTCGTCATGTGCAGAGAGTGGCGCAGAATGTTTCAATGAGATGAATTATGTTTGTGATTTCGAAGGGAAGTATCGAATTATTCTACCGCAAGTGTTATAGGTAACTCGGGGTAACTTTGTATGAATCGGACTTTCTTCATCATTAAAACCCAATAACTCCATAATCTTCTTCCCTGAGCATTTCATTCACAAACATAACGCTAAACTCTTCGGGGTCGAAATCATTACCCAGCCATTCCATATAGTATTCGTGCTCCGGGTGTTCTGGATTATTTAATGCTTTCTTCAATTCCTGATATCCCCAGATTCCGCCGCAGTCTTCCGGCGGACAGGCCATTTCTCCCTCTGTGCAAATTGGGAGATCAATATCAGGATCTTTTTTAACTATCTTTTCAAGTTTGATTGTATGCTCCCAGCCATCCCCAAAATCATACTCATAGGTAAGTTTTTCATTTCTCTTGGACAAGAACTTTTGAAGCGTTAACCCCGTGTAGTCTTCACCCATACTGTCCCACAGATCGTCAGCAGGTTGGGGCGGCTCATAAAAATTGCGGTCTTTGGCAAAATGGTGCATGTGGGAGTTGGTCCAGCCCATTGCCGTTTGCAGTATTTTATGGAGGTCACTCAATTCAACATCAGCCGGAACAAGGAGGCGCCTCCAGATCCTAGGTTTTGATCCTTTTAATTCTACATGAATTTGATATGTTTTGGTACTCATATTTTTCTATTGAAGTGTATTACAAAAATGTTGAAAGGCTTTACTCGACATGAATGCCAGCTGCACAATGAACTACCTCGGGGCAGAGCCCATGAGGTATCAACTTAGAATCCATAACTTTTTGTTCAATATGGAGTTTATTCTGGAGTGTCCCCCTTTCCCCGCAGG
>JAWLEH010000073.1:7977-17005 GCA_041686215.1 Balneolaceae bacterium
GGAGAAGGGGCCAATGGGGGATGATTCATTGTGCATCATAACCAAAAAATGGACAGTTCTGAACTCAGAAAGTCATCCCCCAGCTCTCCCGACAGCTGTCGGGATCACTTCCCCCTTCCCCCGTAAGGGATGCCCGCGGCAAAAGGGGGACTTTTATCTTTTCCGGCTCTGTTACAGGATCTGAACACCCGTTATAGTATAAGCAAATAGAGGTTGATATACATTTTTGAACCGGATTGTGATTAGGTTTTGAAAATCCTTCTGTTAAATACGCATGATACTAAAATAGCCCACAATCATTATTCGTTTGCAGGCTATTTTTATTCTCAGGTACCGGAAAGATTAACGATCAATCGACTCCGAGTATTTTTTTATTTAGTTCTTCATCAGCCCCGGCACCTGCAAAATCGTCAAACGCTTTTTCGGTAACCCGGATAATGTGATCCTGGATAAAGGGAGCGCCTTCTTCTGCACCCTGCTCCGGATGTTTTATACAACACTCCCATTCAAGTACAGCCCAGCAATCGATATCATACTGTGACAGCTTGGTGAAAATACCGCCAAAATCTACCTGGCCGTCTCCCAGCGAACGGAAACGTCCCGGTCGGTCAATCCACGCCTGATAACCACCATATACCCCGCTGCGGCCGGTAGGATTGAATTCAGCATCCTTAACATGAAAGGCTTCGATATAGTCTTTGTAGATATCTATAAACTCAAGGTAATCGAGTTGCTGAAGAACAAAGTGACTGGGATCATAGAGAATACGTGCACGCGGGTGATCACCGGTAGCTTCCAGAAAACGTTCGTATGTTACACCATCGTGGAGATCTTCGCCTGGATGAAGTTCGTAACATACATCTACACCATACTTATCAAACTCATTCAGGATCGGTTTCCAGAGATCCGCAAGGGCTTTGAATCCGTCATCAACCAGACCTGCAGGACGCTGCGGCCAGGGATAAACAGTATGCCACATGAGTCCGCCCGAAAATGATGCATGAGCATCGAGGCCGAGATTTGCACTTGCCTTTGCGGCTAATTTAAGCTGATTGGTTGCCCACTTCTGCCGCTCTTTGGGCTTACCATGCACCTCTTCAGGAGCAAAGGAATCGAACATCACATCATATGCGGGATTCACGGCCACAAGTTGTCCCTGCAAGTGCGTTGATAGTTCAGTTATCTGAACTCCTGCAGCTTCAATTTTACCTTTATATTCTTCGGCGTACGTTTTACTGTTTGCCACCTTTTCGACGTCAATCAGGCCGGTTTCCCAGGTTGGAATTTGTATTCCTTTATAACCCAGCGACTTCGCCCATTTACTAAATGCAACGATATCATTAAACGGAGGTTCATCATCAACAAACTGTGCAAGGAATATTGCGGGTCCTTTTATAGATTTCATAATTAATTAATTGATTTTAAAGATTATGGGAATTTGAGAAATTCAGCTTTACTTCATATTCCATGGATTTGGTTTACACTTCAAAGGATGTCCACTTCTGGTCGGATTTGGAAGATTTTAGCATGTTTACAACAAAGGCCATTCCACGGACTCCTTCAGAGGCATTCGGGAAATCGTAGTCCTCAGCAGAAGTATACCTGCCGTTCAGGTGATCGTTCACAGCGTTGGCAAATTCAACGTAAATATTGGCAAACGCCTCGAGATATCCTTCCGGATGACCTGCGGGAAGCCGGGTGTTTTTCTGCGCCAGGTCTGTAAGGTACCCGGTTCCTGCCCGCAGTATCTGAACCGGCTTTTCATGAGGTTTATAAAGCAATGTGTTAGGATCTGTGTGGGTCCACTCAAATCCGCCTTCAGTACCATAAAGCCTGATTTTCAGATCGTTCTCTTCACCGGTTGCAATCTGTGTTGCCATCAATACACCATTTACATCCTCACCAAATTTTAACATAGCAATAGCATCGTCATCCAGCATACGGCCATCAACAAATGTGCGGACATCCGCGCAGAGATGAGTAATCTCCAGGCCGGATACATATTCCGCCAGGTTGGCTGCGTGTGTACCGATGTCACCAATTGCACCACCTGCACCAGACTTTTCCGGATCGGTTCGCCAGGAAGCCTGCTTGTTCCCTTCGCTCTCCAGGGCTGTTGCCAGCCATCCCTGGGGATACTCCACATAGATCTTTCGGAGATCGCCAATTTCACCGTTTTCAATACGCTGCCTGGCCTCTTTGATCATCGGATAACCGGTATACGTGTGTGTTAAGGCAAGTACATTACCGGTTTTTCGGCTCAGCTCCTTCAGTTCTATCGCCTCATCCAGCGTAAATGTTATGGGCTTGTCTATGATTACGTGAAACCCGTTTTCAAGCGCTTTTTTAGCGGGGTCGAAATGTACATGGTTTGGTGTTACAATCGACACTGCATCAATCCGGTCATTTTCAGGTCGATTCAGCTCTTCTTCAAACATTTGATCATAGGATTCATAAACACGGTCCGGATCGAGCTGAAGCGCTTCCCCGGTTTGCTTTGATTTATCATATGAACGGCTGAAAGCACCGCAAACCAGCTCAAAATGACCATCCATTGCAGCAGCTTTTCGGTGGACAGCACCGATAAACGCATCGGGGCCACCGCCTACCATTCCCAAACGAATAATTCTATTATTACTCACAGTTTCACCAAGTTTAGTTAATCTTTCATTACCGTCTCAAAAAAAGAAGTTTTAAGCTTAAAGTAAACGGAAGTTTTTATATAGGTTTAGCGAATGGATCAGACAGGAGATTTCAGGTTTTTGCCTTTACCAATTCATCCCTTTTTTCAGTAAGGTTACTCACGCTTTGTAGTGAAATATTGTGAAGCCGTTGAAAACGTACTATTTCAGACTGGCATAGTTACGGAATTAAATCCTATACCTAATAATTAAACCGCTGACGTGTATATGCCCGCACGGGTTCACCATCCTGCCTGGCGGGCCGAAAGCGCCATTGCAAAGCAGCTCTGAGTACGGCTTCCATCAACCCATATTCAATAAATGGCAGCTCTTCATACTCTCCGTCTTCATTATACCGGCGAATCTCTTCGATGGATGCCTCTTCCACACGTCCTTCTTTATCCACCAAAAAGTTAACAATCATCTCAATATTCCCTTTTAGCTCGGGCGGCACATCCTCCGGCGTACTTGCTTCCACAATTCGAACAACAGTTGGCGGAACCTGTGGGTTGGATACGATGGATGCTTCATCACCTTCAGTTGCTGTTCCGGTTCCCGGTTCAAGATCCGGTAAATCCGGCATATCCATCTCCATTTCAAAATCGGGTTCAAAATCAATGACAATCTCGCTGGGAATAGGCTGAGGTACCCGGGGTTTGGGTGGTGGTGGCGGAGAGGAACGTTGCTGAGTTATCTGCACCTCATCAATTAAGACATTGTGTGAAGGAGGATCAGAGAGATAGAGATCATTTTCAATCTCCGTTTCCGGCCAAAACCTGAATAGAATCGCAAACAGTACCTGCACACCCAGAACTGCAAGAAGCAGCCTGTTAATGTAACCCGTTTCAGAAAGGTGATTTTTCAGATTTGGAGGGTTCAAACAACCGGGGGTATATATTTATTTGGGGTAACTTATCAGTCTGCTATGAATAGAAAAAGATGAATCCTGTGATAACGATTAATCCGCTACAGAGCAGCCCGCACAAATCCATCATGCTCTTGTAGCTTCTTTCGGGCATCTTCTTTCGAAAGACCCGTCAAAATCATAGTGATCGCTGTTTTCACATGTCCGTCAGCTTTATCTAATACAACCTCGGCACGTTCATAGCTGCACTCAGTTAACATCATAACGATTCGTTTGGCTCTTTCTTCTAATTTTTTGTTCGTGAGCTGAAGATCTACCATCACATTTTCGTAAACCTTGCCAAGCCGTATCATTGCACCTGTGCTCAACATATTTAGCACCATCTTTTGAGCCGTACCGCTTTTCATGCGCGTGCTGCCCATTACTACTTCCGGTCCTACGGGTATGTCAATCATAAAGTCTACTTCACTGGCAAGATCAACCTGGTCGGCCGAAACCGTTGTGATTAAGGCAGTGATAGCCCCCCGCTCTTTTGCTTCTTTGATTACACCATGAACATATGGTGTGCGGCCGCTGGCAGCCAGGCCTACTACAACATCTTTATCTGAAACATTCAGTGCTACCGCTTCCCCCCGTCCTTCATTCTCGCTGTCTTCGGCCCCTTCCTGTGCTACATACATCGCCTCTTTTCCACCGGCAATAAATCCTTGTACAAGTTCAGGGTCAGTGCCAAAGGTAGGCGGACACTCTGCGGCATCCAGCACCCCAAGACGCCCGCTTGTTCCTGCACCGAAGTAGAGCAACCTGCCTCCCTCTTTAATCTTTGAGGCAACCATCTCCACAGCTTCTGCAATCACAGGCAGTTTCTTCTCAACCCGTTCTGCAACTTTTTTATCTTCATAGTTGATAGCAGAAACAATCTCAAAACTATTGGCAAGATCTATTGTGTCGGTATCCGGGTTTCGCTGTTCTGTAAGCAGAGTACTTAGCTGATTGAAAAGCGTTCGGTTTTTATCGCTCATTTCCTATGTATCGATTATTTAATCCTGGTTGTCCACCAGACAGATTCCTGTTGATTCTTTTTCTGTTGACCGGCCCTTTCATTCTTATGATGTGCCGGTGAACTGTTTTGCCCCTTAAAAACTGTAAGCAAAGTAGCCGCGAGAGCATCATGATCGGTCAGATCACGAAACAGAGACTGTTTTTCCGGCTCAAAGTAGTCCGGAACAAAGTGTGTATCATATTCGCCATTCCTGAATGAAGGGTGCTGTAAGGTGAATTGGCAAAACGGAATCGTGGTTTTACAGCCGCTGATTTCATATTCGCCGAGAGCACGAAGCATTTTACCAATCGCTTTTTCTCGTGTCGGGGCATAAACGGAGAGTTTAGAGATCATAGGGTCGTAATTTATTGTTACCTCTCCCCCTTCTTCCACCCCGGCATCAACCCTAACACCGGGTCCGGCTGGCATACGGTGCCGTTCAAGTGTGCCGGTGCTTGGCAAAAAATTCTCTACCGGGTCTTCAGCATAAACCCGACATTCAATTGCATGACCCGATCGTTTAATATCCTGCTGGCGCCACGGAAGAGTTTCCCCTTCAGCTACAAGTATCTGGGCTTCAACCAGGTCGATTCCCGTAATCATTTCCGTTACGGGATGTTCCACCTGCAGACGAGTGTTCATTTCCAGGAAGTAGAATTTCCTGTGTTTATCTACTAAAAACTCAATAGTGCCGGCTCCCTCGTAATTACATGCTTTTGCCGCCCGAACAGCAGCCTCTGCCATCTCCTCCCGCAATTCCTCCGTCAGGAGGGCGCTGGGAGCTTCCTCTATAACCTTTTGATGTCTCCGCTGAACAGAGCACTCCCGGTCAAACAGATGAATGGTATTGCCGTCACGGTCAGCTAAAATCTGGAATTCAATATGGCGGGGTTCTTCCAGGTATTTTTCAACATAAACACGGTCATCTCCAAATGCATTTCGGGCTTCACTTTGGGCGGATTTTACACTGGCTTTGAACGCTTCTTCATCCCGGACGATTCGCATGCCTTTTCCTCCGCCACCGGCGGCTGCTTTTATTAAAACAGGAAAACCGACATCACGCGCAACTTCAAGTGCTGCCTCTATATCTTTCATAGCATCTTTTGTTCCGGGAGGTGTGGGAACTCCGGCTTTGTCCATCAGGTCGCGGGCCGCTGTTTTGTCGCCCATTAAACGAATAGATTCAGCGGAGGGCCCGATAAAAATAACTCCTTCTTTGTTACAGCGGTTTGAAAAATCACCATTTTCACTTAAAAACCCATATCCCGGGTGGATCGCATCAGAACCCGTTTCTTTGGCAGCCGCTATAACTTTATCAATATCAAGATAACTTTCCGAGGATGCCGCCTCTCCAACCCAAACTGATTCGTCAGCAAATTTTACATGAGGGGCAGTGGCATCCGGTGTGGAGTAGATTGCCACGGTTTCAATATCCATTTCACGACAGGTTCTCATTACTCTGAGCGCAATTTCTCCGCGGTTGGCAACTAACACTTTTTTGATCATGAACCTTAAATCATTGATTTAAAACAGGTGCTCTTTAAACATGGAATCCACAAGTTCCCAGGGATCCGAAATAACTTCGTCCCAAACATAAAAATTATGATCCACATTTTTTAACCAAAGAGCATCGCTCATCTGTTCAGAGCTATTCTTCTGGGGATCATTGCTGTAGGATAAAATTCTGAAATCTATCGAAGATATGGTTTTCAGGAAAACAGGGTCGGTTATATTTGGAAAAAAATCTACCGGGTTATTGTAGTAGACGTTGTCATCATAAAAACCATCAAGGTACGGCTTGATATTGTAATTTCCACTAATTGCGATCACTTTATCGGCTTTACCGGGATACTTCAGACCGTGAAGCATTGCATAATAGGCGCCAAGAAATGCGCCCGAAAATATCACGTACGGATTGTTGTTTACTTTTCTGATAAATGGAAGTACTTCATCTACAATATATTTTTCATACTGTCTGTGCCGCTGCATTCGAACGCCGGGGTCGGCTTCCCGATTCAGTAAACTCTCTTCGGCAACTGAATCCACACAGAAAAACTGGTTGTACCCTTCGTCAATTTGTTCACTCAGAGCATCAATTATACCAGCATCATACCATTCATTTCGATTACCTTCTTCCGAAGGAAATATAAGAACCGGGGTGCCGCCTGTTCCGTAATAATTTAGTTTCATTGTCCTTCCAAGACTGGGGCTTTTCCAGCTGTGAGTGCTTATATCAGTCATATTTGTATGATTTATATTTTATGTTCTACGGTAAATATTGATTTGATCCACGGCAAACGTATTCCCGGCCCTTACGCCTGGCTCTCCCTAATCTGGGAACTACTATTCACTTGCGGGGAAATGAAGGTACCATGCCAAATCTTTCCCCAGGGTAAAGATCTGCGGGATGTGTCTGAGAAACGCAATGAATCTGTCGAACGTCACTTCTACAATCGACCTATTCGAAAATAGGGTTACCTTTCAACTATACAGCAAACCCTAAAACACCGCGCTGTTGCATTAGTAACCTGAACAAAGCTTACACATAACTTCGTGTGATGCATTTAACTCTGTTGAGAAAAGATACCAGAATTCAACCTTGATTGGAAGCGCTTTTCTATCTCATTTTAACTTCCTGTGAACTCGGATCAGACTCAGACTGATTTCATCAACCACCGTTCCATTCTCTTTTATTAGTATGCATGAAGGTTGTACAGGTGTTTGGTAAGACATATAGCTATCAGATGATAAATATCGGAAATACCTGATTGCTGTCTCAACGAATCAACATGATTAAGAGAATATTATCAGCGATTAATAATATTACCTGCCGGGAGTTTCGTTATATGAAATTAAAGTGTACTCAGAGTAAGTCAGGCACTCTTCCGTTGATTTTTTCCTGCGCCTTACTCCCGACATAATTTCGTGGTGATAAATCCGGCTGTTAATTGGCTGAAATTTTCGAATAATCAATCTAAGGTGAGCCAATAAATCATTTATGAAAAGCTCATCCACTAACTGTTATCCCAAGTTTGATTTAAAAAATGGTAAAAGCAGTCCAAAAAAGGGGGAGTTAAGTTAATTCATCAACAACTTTGTCATGCCACGCCTCGGCGTGGCATCTGCTGCCTTTGATAAGAACGGTATCCGTCAGCCGACGGAAAGTGCGAGATGACACCCTTTTTGGACTGCTTTTGATAGTATTTGACAAATTTAAGAATCGAACTCAGGTTGTTACTAAAACAAATAGCCTGCACTGTCAAGATTTAAATAACATATGCCCGGCAATTACTTAAACGGCACATTACTAAATTGTTGGTCAGTGTTCCCGTTTACTTTGTGTTGCTCTCCCTGGAACCGTACAGATTTTCCAAAATTAATACGGTTTGCACCAACCGAAAATTCCGACATATTCGAATGATTAACCCGCTGTTTCAGATCGTGAACAATTCCTTCCAGAACATGCACCTGGCTCTGTAGCTCCTGGGCTGTTGCGGCATTTCTTTCGGCTGTACTTGCGGTATTTGATGTGGTGTGTGAAATATTTTCAACAACACTTCGCAGCTCATTTAGTGTCCCTTCCTGGAGGCCCGATAGTGCGTGCACCTCTTCAATCCAGTTAGTAAGTTCTTCAATTTGTCCGGATATCTCTTTTGAAACTCTTGTTCCCTGGTTGGCTTTTTCTGCATTTGCTTCAACCATGTTACTAATATCACTGGCTGCCTTTGCTGTTTTGTGAGCAAGCTCCCGAACTTCTTCTGTAACAACGGCGAACCCGGCTCCCGCCTCCCCTGCCCGTGCAGCCTCAACGGCTGCATTCAATGCAAGCAAATTAGTTTGAGAGGCAATACTGTCAATTGTCTTTATTATTGAGGAAATATCCGAACTGGAATCTTTTAATTCCTCCATCGATTGATTCATTTTGTCCGATTCCTCGTGAATAGTGGTTACCTTTTGTTTGGCAGTTTCTGTTTTACTATATAAATTTCGTACCCTTTCACTCATTTGTTCAATCCCTTTGTTCGATTCAGAAACCGATTCTGAATTGTTTGAGGCATCCAGTGCAAGCTGCTGTCCGCTGTTTGAGATAAAGTCGGCAGCTTCACTCGTATATTCCACCGAGTCATTTAGATGATCTATTATATCATACACCTCCGCATTTTTGATAAACTCCCGGGTCAGGTTTAAGATAATACTGCTAAATACAAACAGAGCTGCTATAACAAAAGTAGCATGAATAGCTACAATGTCCCAACCACAACCGTAATCAAAAATCATCACAGGTGTGCCGGCAAAAGCAAGTTCTGCATCTTGCGCAAGGTTAAAGAGAACGTGATGAAGCGCCGTTGTAACCGTAGCTGCTATAACAGGAGCAATGTCTTTATAGCGAATCAAAAAAGCCAGAGAAACAAAGATGTGAAAGTGCATCTCTATACGCCC
>JAWLEH010000074.1:0-16883 GCA_041686215.1 Balneolaceae bacterium
AGATTCCACATTTGTAATTCTCCTCGCCTCGTGGTCCCACTCAAGCCGCTCGCCGGTTCTGTAGGCGATATTCCCAAGATTGGCAACGATGGCGGTGTTAGCGGCAATTTCCACATCGGCTGTGGGCCGCTCCCGGTTGCCGATACAGCTGATAAAGTTTTTCATGTGATTTACCAGGTCTTCACCATCACTTTCCGTGGTTTCCACATCTTCAAGAATGTTGACTGATTCACCTTCATCGTTGGTTTCCGTTTCCGAAATCACCTCCCAACCTCCGCGGTCAATCACAAGGGTGCCGTTGTTGCCGATAAACGCCACACCATGATTGCGGCCATACGGGCCTCCGTCAATTCCCGCGGCGTGTTCCCAGATCATGGAGAAGTCGTCAAATTCATAAATCGCCTGCTGGGTGTCGGGGGTTTCCATCGCATCATCCGGGTAGCCAAACTTCCCGCCAGTGCTCATCACGGTTTTGGGTGCGTCAACATCCATCCCAAGCAGGATAATATCAATCAGGTGAACACCCCAGTCGGTCATCAGCCCGCCGGCGTAATCCCAATACCACCGGAAATTGAAGTGAAACCGGTTGGGATTGAACGGCCGTTCAGGCGCAGGTCCCAGCCACATATCGTAATTTACCCCGTCGGGCGCCGATTGATTGGGCTGAGGGGGAATCGACGACATCCACCCCTGGTACGCCCACGCTTTGGTCACTCGAATATTTCCCAGCGCGCCGGTCTGCAGGTAGTTAACGGCGTCGGTCCAGTGTTTGCCGCTTCGCTGCCACTGACCTACCTGAACCACGCGGTTGTTACGCCGGGCGGCCTCCACCATCACCCCGCACTCTGCCGTATCTTTGGCAACCGGTTTTTCCACATACACATCTTTGCCGGCCTGGCAGGCGTGAACCGTTTGCAGGCAGTGCCAGTGGTCGGGCGTGGCGATAATCACCGCATCGATGTCGCTGTTTTCGAGCATGCGCCGGTAGTCGGTGTAGAGTTCGGGAGTCATATCCGCCTCATCTTCCAGTTGTGATGCCCGGTCGTTCAGCACATTTTCATCCACATCACACAAACCGCCGAAAGTAACATTTCCGTTACCGGCCGATAAAATAGCTTCAAGATTCGACCAGCCCATTCCCTTGCAGCCAATCAAGCCTACATTCAGGAGGTCATTCGGAGAACTGTGCTTCAGGATTGAAAATGAAGAGCCGGGGATGAGAGAAGTTGCTCCTACTCCTGCCAAAATTTTTCCGGTATCAGATAAAAACTGTCTGCGGGTTTTCATGGAAAATCGTGTTTGATTTTATACTATTTGGTGAGATGGTTCTAATTCAAATCATTTTATAAATACAAAAATAACTTCAGGTAAAGAAAAATTATCTTCTGCTGCGGCCATGAAAAATACCTGTCGCGCCGGCGCTTATTACAAGCTTTTCAACCCCGCACTGCGCACCGAAAAACCACGGCGCTTGTACGCGGCTATTGACATGATGCCCTTGCCAGGGCATTTTGTTTCGCACAAGCGCGAAACCAGGTGGACATTAACGAGCAATAAGTCACGTATACATAAAATTGAAAATCACGGTTTTAGTATGAGAACAGTGCGTTATACAATCTGTCACTGATAGCTCCTAATGTTGCCCCAAAAGCATGCTCTTCGAATTTTTAACGTAGTTGAGCGGGGCAACACTATTTTGAGGTTGAAAAGAATAGATCTCCTCTGGAAGTCTAAAAGAGGGGAGTACCACGCGATTCGCGTGGGGAGGAGTGTTCTCTGAACCAATCAATGAGCCCAATCCGAAAAGTCAAATAAAGAACTGATGTCTGTTACAAGCTTAAATAATTTAGACCATATACCCCTCTCTGATTCTTTAGAGAGGGGGTGGGGTGAGTTCGAAACAAATAAATCTACATTATTTAAGCTTTTGCTACTAATTTTCAGAACGTATGATTTTTCGGAGTGGGCTCAATCGATTTTAAACTGAAAACATCATGTTTAGAATCTGTTATTGGTAGTTAGAGTTTTCCTTTTGGCGCAGGGGAAGACCTCCAGGGAATTAATATTATGGATTCAAACCAGGTATATGTTTACCGGCAGCGGCAGAAATCTGTAAAATCTTTGGTATCTTGCAGTAGCTGTGATTGCCAGGAGTTTTTGCTAACACCAATCAAACCCGTGTGCCATGTCTGGTTTTACCCGAATCGCTTTACCTCTTTTGCTAAGCATTATTTGCCAGACAGTTGCCGCACAGTCAGCCGAAGAAATTATCGAGAGGATGGAGGAGGTGATGCGGGGAGAGTCGAGCTATTCCGAGATGACCATGACGATTGAGCGGCCCCGCTACACCCGGGAGGTAAGCATGAAAACCTGGTCGCTCGGGGATGATTATTCTCTGATTCTGGTAACCGCCCCCTCCCGTGATGCCGGGACAACATATCTGAAACGGGAAACAGAAATTTGGAACTACGTGCCCAACATCGACCGAACCATTAAAATGCCTCCCTCCATGATGTCGCAGTCGTGGATGGGGTCCGATTTCACCAACGATGATCTTGTCCGCGAGAGCTCCACACTCAACGATTACGAACACCAAATTCTACGGGAAGAGCCGATCGACCGAAAAGAGAGCTGGGTTCTGGAACTCATCCCGAAACCGGATGCACCCGTTGTTTGGGGGAAAGTGCTTGTTTGGGTTGAAAAAGAAAACTACCTGCAGCTACGGGTCGAGAATTATAACCAGCGAGGAGAACTGGCCAGCACCATGGAATTTTCGGATATCACCAGGATGGGCGGCCGAACAATCCCCACAAAAATGACCATGATCCCCGAAGATGAACCGGACCACCGGACCATCCTGGAGTACAGCGACCTTCAGTTTGATGTAGACCTGGCCGAATCGTTTTTCACCCAACAAAATATGAGGCGGGTTCGGTGAACCGATGAACATAATTATTCAACAATGTACCTGAAACTTGCGTGGCGAAACATCTGGAGAAATAAGCGGCGGACACTCATCACCGTCAGCTCCGTGATGTTTGCAGTCATATTTGCACTCGCCCTTGAATCTCTGGAAAAGGGAGCGCACGACATGATGATTGAGAACATGACTCGTTTTCACACCGGGCAGATCCAGCTTCAGGATCCCCGGTACCAGGATGAACCCTCCCTCGACAACGCCTTTGAATATGATTCTAATCTGTCCCGCCGGGTACTAACTGCCGATTCACGCATCGACTACCTCGTTCCCCGTATTGAAACCTTTATGCTGGCTGCCGGAGATAAACAAACCCGGGGCGCTATGGTTTTTGGGATTGATCCACAGGCTGAACAACAACTCAACGGCATAAATGAAAAGCTGGCAGAAGGTGATTTTATTGAATCAAATTCCGGTGCCGGCAGGTATGCCGTAATTGGCAAGGGGCTTGCAGAAAGGTTACGCTTGTCAACCGGTGATACTCTTGCCCTGCTGGGCCAGGGCCGCTTTGGTATGACGGCATCGGGGCTTTTCGAGATCAGCGGACTGATCGAACATCCCATGCGGGATTTAAACAACGGGGTCGTGTACCTCTCCCTGCAGGATGCGCAGTGGCTCACATCAGCCGACGGTCGCGTCACATCTCTGTTAGTAATGCCGCAGGAAGTGCGCCACACCCACGCTGTTGCCAGCGCGCTCCGTGAAGAATTGCCGGCAGATACCTACAGCATACTAACCTGGCAACAACTGATCCCCGACCTCCTTGAAGCACTGGAGTTCGACCGGGCCAGCACCCGTCTCTACATGGGCATTCTCTATATTATAATTGGATTTGGGATTTTTGGTACCATTCTCACTATGACTCTTGAAAGGCTGCGCGAATTCGGCCTGTTGATTTCAGTGGGTATGAAGCGCATCAAACTCGCACTTGTTGTTTTTATTGAAACCTTCCTGATCAGCCTGCTGGGCATTGCCGCGGGTTTCGCAGCCGGAATACCGATTCTCTGGTATTTCCATCTTCACCCGATTGAATTTTCCGGAGATGCGGCCGAGGTGATGGCCGATTTTGGTATCGATCCGATACTTCCCGCATCGCTCTCGCCCGACATTTTTCTATGGCAGGGGCTGATTGTTTTCTGCATCACAATACTAATTTGCCTGTATCCGTCACTGAAAATCAAAACTCTCAGCATAACCGAATCATCCCGTAAATAAACCAGCCCCGGTCAATGCAGATTCTCTTTTCAATATCCTGGCGCAACATCTGGCGGCATCCCGCACGCAGTGGCGTTTTAATTGCCGCAATCGTGGCAGGAATCTGGGCCGGTATAACAATCTCAGGGCTGACCAACGGCATTATTGAACAGCGATTTAATAATTTAATTCAAGACGACCTGACCCATCTTCAGGTTCATCACCCCGAGTTTCTGGCCGAACGTGAATCACCGATGATTCTTTCTCAGGCTGATTCAATTCTTTCATTTCTCGAATCAGACTCTCTTGTTGCATCTGCCGCTCCCCGAACCATTGTGGACGGAATGATTCAATCTTCTGTAACCACCTCGGGTGTGCAGGTTCGCGGTATTGATCCCGGTCTTGAGCGGCAAACCACTACCTTTCACGAAAACCTCACCTCCGGCGAGTATCTCAACTCGGATCTTCGAAATCCATTGCTGATGGGGGAGCGGCTGGCTGAAAAACTGAATGCGGAGATCGGCGAACGCGTGGTTCTGACCTTCCAGGATGTTAACCAGGAGCTGGTAACGGCCTCATTCACCTTGTCCGGCCTCTTTAAAACAGCCTCCGGGCCTTTTGATGAATCCACAACCTTTGCCCGGTCTGATGATCTAAGCGAGCTACTCGCCGGACAGCCCGTTACCCACGAAATTGTTGTGATGCTGCAGGACGAGGCAAAAAGCACTGAAATGGCTAATACAATCAACCACCAGTTTGAGGATGCAGAAGCAGAAACCTGGTACGAGCTTTCACCCGAGCTGCGGTATATCACCGATTTTGGCGGCACAATGACCTTTTACGTGATGGTTGTGATTATGCTGGCGCTGGCATTCGGAATATTAAATACCATGCTGATGGCCATCTTTGAACGGATGCGGGAGCTTGGCATGCTGATGGCCATCGGGATGAGTAAATCCCGAATTTTCTTTATGATTATGATTGAATCGGTGATTTTAACGCTTTCAGGTGCCGCGGCGGGAATTGTGCTTGCGTGGATCAGCATCACCCTGCTGCATAAAAACGGGCTGGACCTGAGTGCTGTGGGCGGCGATTCGATGGCAGAATTTGGGTACGACTCTGTGATCTACCCGACCGTTCAATCCGGTGATTATATAGCAACCATTCTGCTGGTAATTCTCACGGCTGTTCTGGCAGCGGTTTATCCCGCACTGAAAGCCCTTCGACTGAATCCCGGTGAAGTGGTTCGGGAGTAGCGCGGGCAACAGGGTCGGCTCACTTAATTGTCAACAAAAGACACAAAATCATGTCTATCATACAAACTCACAACCTTTCAAAAGTGTACAATCCCGATACGGTGCCTGTACACGCCCTGCGCGATGTAAACCTCGGGTTCGATGAGGGGGAGTTCACCACCGTACGCGGACCGTCAGGTTCGGGGAAAACCACGCTTCTGAACATGATTGGCGGGCTTGATTCCCCCTCGGATGGTTTTGTTGTAATTAACGATGTGCGCATCACGGGCATGAAAGAGAGCAAACTTATTGATTTTCGCCTGAATAATATCGGGTTCGTATTCCAGGCCTACAACCTCATTCCGGTGTTTACGGCATACGAAAATGTATCCTTCATCATGCTGCTTCAAAAACGGCCAAAGCAGGAGATGAAACAGCGGGCCGAAGAACTGCTTACTGCGATGGGTTTACAGAATAAATTCAACTCCCGCCCCAACCAGCTCTCCGGCGGCGAGCAGCAGCGGGTGGCCGTTGCCCGTGCCCTGGCATCAAGGCCCAAGTTTATTTTGGCCGACGAACCCACCGCCAATCTCGATACGGCATCAGCCATGAACCTGCTCGACCTTATGGAGAAAATGAACCGTGAAGAGAGTGTTACGTTCATCTTCTCCACACATGACCAGCGGGTAATTGACCGTGCCCGAAGGGTGATTACAATGGTTGACGGCGCAATCGACAGTGATGAAAAAAGGAAAGACTAAGTGAAACAAACCGTATTCCTCATAACGCTCTTTTGTACATTTACAGCCTCATCTGCCTCCGCCCAGTTTACATCTCAAAAAGTAGATCTGGATGGTTATTTTGAGGCTCTGCCGCTCTGGTTTAGCACAACACTTCCCGAACCTGCCGGTGATGTCAACTATTTTGAATTCCGCATCCAAAACCGGCTCAATCTCAACTGGTATGCTACGGATAACCTGCAGTTTACAGGCGGAATGCGCACACGTTTTTTTTCAGGAGACCTCGTCAGGGATGTGCCCGGTTATGCGGAAGCCATTGACCAGGACCCCGGGCTTCTGAATCTGTCGTGGATGGTTGCCGAAACCGACGAATGGTATCTGCATTATATTCCGGACCGACTCTACGGGGAGTGGTTCAACGACGACTGGAGCGTACGCGTGGGACGGCAGCGGGTGAACTGGGGTATCAATTCTGTTACCAATCCAAATGACCTTTTCAACATCTATTCATTCTATGATTTTGCATATCCTGAGAGGCCCGGGTCCGATGCCATCCGTATACAGCGATTTCTCGATTTTGCATCGCGGGTGGAAGTGGCCATCCGTCCGTCACAGGATATGAAAGAGAGTGTGGCCGCTTTCCTGTACTCCTGGAATCAATCAGGGTACGACTGGCAGATTTTGGGCGGATATTATCGAAACCAGGCAGCAATTGGAGGAGGCTGGGCCGGTAGTGCCGGCATGGCGGGAGTAAAAGGAGAAATTTCTGCATTCTACGATTTTGACGAACGTGAAAATGACCTCTCCCTTGTTGCAGTAATTTCCGCGGACTATATGTTTGATAACAGTCTCTTTCTGATTGTAGAGGGATTATATAACAGCCGTGGCGGCCAAAACCGGTTTTCTGTGATTGGGCAGCAGCTATCAGCCGACAACCCTTCATTTTCACGATTCCAGTTCACAACATCCGCCACCTACCCGATTTCGCCAATACTTTCCGGAAGCATAACCGGGGTCATATACCCGGACGAACAGAGCGTATTCCTGTCTCCCCAATTCTCCTGGTCAGTTGCAGAAAATATGGATTTCACGGTGCTCAGCCAGTTTTTTTATGGCAGCAATAGTTCAGCCTTTTCTGATGCGGGCATCGTGTTAGCCGGATCCCTTAAATGGAATTTTTAAAAAACTGATACGTTGTATATCCGCAACTCCTGGTCAACGCAATGCGGTGTGCAAGGGTACCGAACGAAAATGAAATAAAAGAGCTCCGCAGGTGCGATCTATCTGTGATTGAATATAAATTCCAAAATAGGTGAACCTTCGGAATGTATTCGGTACCCCCGGAGTTTTATTATTGAATGTTCAAAAATCAATGATCGTATAACCAAGGAGTAAAATCATGAAAGTAGCCCAGGTCGTAAAACCAGGAGAAGATTTTAAGCTAACGGATCTGCCCGTCCCGGAACCGGCAGAAAATGAAATTCTGATAAAAGTGGAGGCGTGCGGAATTTGCCACAGCGATGCCATGGTGAAAGACGGACTTTTCCCGGGAATTGAGTACCCGAGAGTTCCGGGCCATGAAGTTGTTGGAACCGTTGAAAAAGCGGGTGAGAAAGCAGGTCAGTGGAAGGAAGGCATGAGGGTAGGTGTTGGGTGGCATGGCGGTCACTGCTTTACCTGTGAACCGTGCCGGCGCGGAGATTTCATCAACTGCGAAAATGCGAAGGTTGCCGGAATCAGCTATGATGGCGGATATGCAGAATATATGACGGCGCCACAAGAAGCGATTGCCAAAGTGCCGGCTGATTTGTCGTCAGAAGAGGCTGCTCCGCTTCTTTGTGCCGGCATCACCACATTTAATTCTCTCCGCAATACAGACGCAAAACCCGGCGACCTGGTAGCTGTGCAGGGGATTGGCGGGCTCGGTCACCTTGCCGTGCAGTATGCTGCTAAAATGGGTTTTCGAACCGTGGCTATCTCAACCAGCGACGACAAAGAAAAACTGGCAAAAGAGCTGGGCGCACACCATTTCATTAACGCAAAAAAACAGAACGCTGTAGAAGAATTGCAAAAAATGGGTGGAGCAAAAGTGATTGTAGCCACAGCCCCTAATACCGACATTATCGGGGAAATTGCCGGCGGACTCGGACTGGAAGGGAATCTCCTGGTTCTTGCGGCTACGGGTGAAACGTTTGAGGTATCCCCGTTTACGCTGATTATGGGGCGGAAGAAAGTTTCCGGGTGGCCAAGCGGTACTGCAAAAGATTCGGAAGATACGCTGAATTTCAGCGCTATGACCGGCACCAAGCCCATGATTGAAACGTACCCGCTTGAAAAAGCAAACGAGGCGTATAATCATATGATTCAAAACAAGGCACGGTTTCGCGCGGTGTTGACCATGAAGTAGCAAAATGTGGTTCCTGTCAACTTTGTTCAGCCGAAAAGAAGTACCAGCTCATTTTACAATCGTCATTTTACGGGAACTTACGTTGTTTTCAGTGGTCATTTTATAGACATAGACACCACTGGCCAGCCTGCTTGCATCAAACCGCATAGTATGCCAGCCTGCGGGCTGTTCATCGTTGATCAGTACAAGCACACGCCGGCCGATCACATCAAAGACTTCAAGACGAACCTCTTGCTTTTCCGGCAATGAGTACCCGATCGTAGTCGCCGAATTAAACGGGTTTGGGTAGTTAGGATACAGGGCAAAATCTTCCGGTAAATACTCCCGGTCTTTCTGTTCCAGCCAATATCGATCGCCCGCAAATAGCGTAAAGATCACTTCTGATTCCTTCATAGCCATTTCCACACTCTCCCCTTGTCTCAACAACCAGGATTGATCCCTCTCTTCGTCGACCAGCAACAGGCTGGTATTGTCCGGCATATCAGCGGTTTCGGCACGCCATGTAAAAACGGACCCTTTACCTGCTTTCATGTGGAGATGATATTCACTCCCCCGCCGATTGTATTCGGAAACATCTCGCATCATTCCCCGGCTGTTTTCTACTTCAGGTTTTACCAGCATCATTCCTGTACCACTCATCTCCATGGGTGGGTGGTACCTCTGAAAACGGTTTATATCTTCCTCAAAATCCGATTGATTTTCCGCAAGTCCGGGGAAAAGCAGTTCAGTAACTATTCTCTTTTCTTCATCAAATTCAGCGTAAAGTTTTACCGACGGCTGAGTCGCGGGTGAAGCCGCGAGTAAGACCTCACTCTCACCGTCAGCTTTCCGCCGGTTTTCCATGCCGGAGTAGGGAATCCCGAGGGTATCAAGGGCAGATTCGGGTGGATTGTAATAGTAGTACCCGTGCACGGGATGCAGAGTATCCGCTTCCGCAAAATGGCCCTTGTAGCTATAGGCTTCACCATGAATACGATTCATCACCTGTACATCCCGCCAGCTAACATTCCTGGTATGTGGGTTGGAAATGATATTCCAGCCTGCAGTCAACGGAATACTGTATGCGTCATTTTCATTGGTTTCTACACCGGTTACAGGCAGTTCCAGGTTCAGGTTATTGGTTCCGGATACCCAGAATCCACCGCCGGGCAAGAACGTAAAATTTTTGCCACTTTCACTGTACTCGCGGTATTTCTCACCGGAAGCAATTTTCCGAAAGGCCTTCCATTCGGTTCCATAATTTCCTTCAAAAATATCGCTGACCGAATACTGATCCTCGCCGGGCAGGCCCACAAGACGATATTCCCGAACCGATTGATCGTCCTGAGCTTTTGAAGTGGAGTTCCCAAAATTAATTTGTTCGCGCACAACTCGGTTTTCACCTGCTATCTGAGGAGCCGGCCGTGTTCTGAATGCAGATATTTCATTCCAGTCGCTTTTGGTTCTTTCACTTTCCACTCTTACACGCCAAAAATATTGTTCGTCTTCTTCCAAACCTGTCATCTGAATCGATGTGTCGTCTGTCAGCTTGTCGATAACCGGAGCTGAAAAATCATCGGACTGTGATAGCTGGACTCTGAAAGTGGTATTGTAGGCAGAATACCATTCAAGTAACGGAGCAATACTGACCTGGCTGGCATCAGCTGCGGGAAACACGACACCCGGTGCTTCCGCTACCGTTATGAAAGACCGCACATCTGACCACTCTGACCGGTTCGTGCTGTTTTTTGCTCTCACACGCCAGAAATATTGCTGATTATAATCCAGCTTTTCATGTAGTTCAACGTTCAAACCGTCCTGAACCTCTGTATCAGCAATCGGTTCAAGGTACTCTCTGTCACGGCTCACCTGTACCTGGTAGCTCTCTGCATGCAGGGCAGGTTCCCACTTCAAAGTGGGCTGAACGTCAACCGAACCTATACGGTTAATTGGAAACTGAAGCGCAACCTGCTCCGGCTGTGCCCAGATCGTTTTAAATGTCCAGGAATAGTGGGAATTTCCTACTTCATCGGCATTTAAAACCGCATTAGCAGGAATGGTTACCCGGTAATCTGAAAATTGTTCAAACCGGCTATGTTCAATCTCAAGCTGATTATTTTTCAATTCGGCCTCAACATCAAGTGCTGAACCGTCATCCTCTCTTGTTATGGTGATGCCGGCCAAATTTCCGGCATTCACCTTCTGTGTGAACGAAACAACCGGAGCCCGTGTAAAACCCACCCCAACAGCTCCATCAGTTGGAGAGTGTGTGTCTACCTCCGGCGGTGACATAATAGTAGTGAACTGCCATGTGATCTCTTCATTGGGAATTCCATCCTGATTTACCACTGATTCATCCCCAATTGTTACCGTGTATGTGGTGTGATTATTAAACTCATTCTGGATAAGCCTCATCTGCTTTCCCTCCGTTTCGACCCTGAATTCAATGTCCCGGTTTTCCGGATCTGTCACAGATACATGATCAGTATCTGCAAGGATAATGGGGTGGTCGAATTGAACCGTAATCGGTGCGTTAACCTCAATCCTTGCTTCATCCGGTGCCGGTGTCTGCTGAACGGCTACCGGCGGTGTTCGGAAGATCGAAAAATTCTCCTTCTGCAATACGATTTCGTAATTCGATCCCGCATCCAGCGTTCCTTTCAAAATTCTGTAATCACCAGGAGCCTCACCCTCTTCCCGTTCCAGGGAACCGCCAATGATCGATAGGTCATCCTCATACTCAAATCCTTCTGCTTTATATTCTATTTCCGGGTCGCTTTCCCCTTCAAACTTCCAGGCCTCTCCGATTGTGCTTACGGTCAGTTCTTTAGGTTTGATAATAAACGATGCCGGCTTAAATTCAATTTCATAGTTTTCACCCGCTGTGAGTGTACCTTGGCGAATCTCATAACTGCCGGCACCCTGAGTACCGGTGGGGTGAGGCATTCCCTGAATTTCATCCTCATCCAGCAGCGAACCACCAGTAATTTTGTATTCCAGCTCCTCCGGCTCCTCATCACCATAGTCGATTTCAACCGGACGAGCAGATACCTTCAGTTTAATCGGATTGATGTTAGCCTGGACCGACCAGCTTCTTGTTTGTAAGACGTAGTTATGTTGGTTCTCTCCGCCCACAACTTCAATATCGGTAAAATGAACCAACAGGTTTTGTCCCGCATCCGATTTCTCAAATGCCGCATTATATTCAAACTCCAGTAGGTCACCTTCCACCCGGTTATCCTGAAATTCTGTCCCGGATACATCCGTAGTGCCGTCATATTTTTTATCACTGGCCTTAAAATCAGTCAATATTAGCGGGCGTGGTATGATCTCAAATTCGACCGGTTCAAATTTAATTTTGTAATTAGAGCCAGCATCCAGGGTCCCTTTCTGAATCTCATAGAACCCTACGTCCTTACCAGATTTCCGGTTCGGTGATCCCGTCAAAACACTTTCATTATCGTTGAACGCAAAGCCGGTTGCCCTGAACCTGAAATCCGGATCACTGCTGCCATACAATTTTGTTTGATGTGGAATCCCTTCAACCAGCAGATCTTTAGGTTTGATCTCAAATTCGGCTGACGAAAAGTCAATCTCATAGTTTGTTCCCGCTGTCAGTGTATTCTGCTCAACCGGGTATCTGCCCACATCTTCCCCATTCTTCCTGGTGAGTGAACCGGTGAGGATTTCCGCATCCTCACCCGGGGCAAAATTTCGCGCTTCAAATGTCAAGTCAGGTTCGGCCTCACCATAAATTTTGGATTGATCGCCATCAACTACTACATGAAGAGTTCTCGGAATGATCGTAAACTCTGCTGGTTCAAACGTAATATCATAATTCTCGCCGGCTGTAAGAGATCCCTGCTGAATTTCATAATTCCCTGCATCTTGTGAACCGGTTCGAGTCAACTGACCGGAAAAACGATCGCCTTCCGCAACCAAGCCTTCGCTGATTCTATACTTCATAGCCGGCTCTTCATCACCGTATACCATCTCAACACGGCGCGCCTGAACGGTTAGAGGACGAGGATAAATTGTGGCTTGTGCAGTACCCCGGGGACTATTCAGGGTGTAATTTTGCCGGTCAGATCCGCCTGATATTTCAATGTCGCTGAAGACAACAATCTTGCTTATTGCTGCATCCGGGTTTTCAAACAGTGCGCTGTAGCTGAACTCCAGTTCATCCCCGGAGAGTCGGTTATCCCGGAATTCGGCATCCGTCGTATTTGGAGAGCCGTCGTATGTCTTGTCTTCAGCTGTGAAGTTTTCAAGGGTAAGCGTTCGTTTCCGAATCGTTAACTCAGCCGGTTGAAATCTAATTGTGTAGTTATCGCCGGCATCAAGATCTCCACTTAAAATCGCATACACACCAGCATCTTCTCCGGCCTCTCGCGATAGCTCCCCGGAAAGAACTGATTCATCGTCTCCATCTGCAAAGTTAGATACACTGTAGGCCAGTTCCGGGTCCGGATCTCCGTAGATTTTGGATAGCTGACGTTCTGCCGTTATGTCCAGTTCACGCTGCGTGATTACAAAATCAGCCGATCTGAATTGTATTGAATAATTTCCGCCTGCTGATACATCACCACGGGTAATTTCGTACTGACCTGCATTTTCACCCCCGCTGCGGCTCAACCATCCGGTGATCAGATCAGATTCATCATCGTACATGAATCCTTCCGATGAATAGGTGAACACTGGATCAGACTCCCCATATATTTTGGATTGATTTACATCCGCGGTAATCTCAAGATCTGCAGTTTCTATCGTTATGACCTGTTCTGAGCGCTCATATTCACTGCCCCCCTCAGACTCAGCGGTCCTTGCTGTCACCACCGTCGTTCCCGCTCCCTTGATTGTTGCGATATTCCCCTCAATAGCAAGTAAATTGGGATCTTCAGCCGTGTAGATAATTCCTAAGCCTTCGGACGTACGGTCCGGGCCAAGTTCAAATGGTTCATCCCCGTACCTTTTATCCTGACGTGATTCAATTTCGGTATTTTCGCTGAAATCTGAGTATTCAGACAGATAGACCACAGCAAATGGATTCTCTGCAGAACGGGTAAGCTCCGTAGAAAACATCATCCCATATAAAGTCAGAATAAATAGGAAAGAAATACCTTTATATCGCATCATCTTTTTTATAATTAACCACATAAACTCCAATAGTAACTACTATTTTCGCTTCAGTATTTTATGTATTGTAAAAGTTATTGAATTAGCAGATTATTCCTGTTATGTGCAAAACAATTGATCCAACATCGGCCTGACCATTTTTATCGTCTTTTTAACTATTTAAAAATAGTCAAGCTGCTTTTTTTACATCACAGGAGGACCGACGATACGGGTACCTTAAAAAACCACTTATAATTACATTTTCTGCTAAAGTTTCAATAAATCGTTGTGAAGTCGGTTTTAATTAATAATTCAACGATAAATTCATAAAAAAGAAATGGTGGCGGCACCCGGATATTGGTATCACGCTGGTGGGTCCCGGCATTAATTTTTATTGGTGAGGCTATTATCATAAAAGGAAACAGCCCGGCTGAAAGTGTGGATCAGCGACAAATCTGCATCCCGATTAGCAAGTAATGGGTGGGCGATAGTTACTTAAGCCGTCATCCCTGCCGTTTCACCACGGCCCGCAGGGCCCGAAAGAAGCTTCGCGCCATCGCTGTACGATTGCCCCGGGAATTGGAGCGCAAACTCACCGGAGCGCATCCCGCTGGCTGCAATCTGCCCATGGTTCGTCTAAAGTGTGTCTTGTGCTCACTCTATTCTGCCGAATGATTTACAGTAACTGTATCAGAATCAGGAAAACCGGAGTTTTATTTAAAAACTATGGGTCGAATCTGCCCGAACAATCTCTTAATTTACAGGTCTGATTACTTGACAAATCTCCTGCAATATTGAGCAAGAGAGAAATCTATGGTATATGACTGAATTTAAACTCCAGCCACTGATAGACAAGGCCTGGAAAGCGCTTGAAGCTGAAATTAAAGCTGTTCGTGAAAAGCCATCTTCCGATGTGCTTTTTAATGGCACAAAGTGTGAGAAACAACCCGGTGACGGCGAGACCGACTATCTTTTTGAGTCACACCAGCCATCTATCCGTTTTGCAGAAGAGATACGCTCACTTACCGGAGAAAAAGAGCTTACCATACACCCGGTGTCGTACGAAAACCGGGAGCTTATCCTGAGGTTTCCCGAAGATCTTGGCCCTGACATCCCGGAGTGCCATGTGGAGTGGGAAAATGATTTTATCCTCAAGAAAACACTGGATGAGATTATCCGCATCGACGCGGAAGACGACCCCATCCGCAAGCGGGTATCGAATCTTTTTAATCCGCCGGATGGTACCATTCCGGGAGAAGAGACAGAAATTACCGGGGATGGCATGCGAAATAACGCACAGACTGACGCCATTCGTAAAGCCCTGGTGAACCGAACAGTGTTTATCTGGGGACCGCCCGGAACGGGGAAAACCGCCACACTGGGATATATCATCGCGAACTATCTGAAGCAGGGAAAATCGGTTCTTTTTGCATCTAACACCAACCGTGCCGTTGATGTGGGCCTGCTGAGTTCGATGCACGCCATTAATGTTGCAAAACTGTCGATAGAACCGGCCGGAATTACCCGGTTTGGTGAGGTAGCCCTGAATGACGACCGGCTCGAAAAATACGTATTTGACCACCAGATGGAAGAGGTTAAAAGGCGTAATAAATCGGAGGCTGAAGAGTGGGCGTCTCTCCTGGAGCGCCGGGAAGACATTTTGCGCAGCATGGAAAAACAGCTGCGAGACGGGAAAAAGCCTGCCGATAACCTGGAACAGGAGAGACAACTGATAGATCAAAAAATTGAGAGTCTCGGAGGGCGGGATGAACTGGAAGCCAGGATAGAGGCGATATCAACCGTTAACGAACGATCGGAACTCCGGAAAAAGCAGCTTGTCGCCACAACACTTGCAAAGGTGTGCACATCCGACCTGTTTTTTAATCTCGAATTCGACGCGGTAGTCATAGACGAAGGCTCCATGGCCTCACTTCCCTATCTTATGGTGCTGGCTTCTCTCTGCAAATGGCACATGGTTGTGGTGGGTGATCCCATGCAACTTCCGCCAATTGCGATAACCGGCAACCCGGAGGCGCGGGAATTCCTGGAACGGGATATTTTTACGACGGTAGCCGATGCAGAAACAACAGAGGATCTGTTTACCTGGCATGATAACAATCCTGCCTTTACCGCCTTTTTTGATACTCAGTACCGGCTGGAAGCATCCCTGGCCGATGTAATCAGTACGGTTTTTTATGAGGGACGCCTCAAAACAAAAAAGATTTCTGATGAGCTGGACCTGAACCAAAACGGCCGGGCTTTTCACCTTGTGGATACATCAAAATATAATCCTTCATTAGAACAAAAATCAGGCGAACGCGGGTTTAAGCCGGTTAATCTTGTGCACCAGGAAGTGGTGGAACGGCTGGTTCAAAAACTGGCAGGAAAAGGAGTGCCAATGGAACAGATTGGCGTGATTGTTCCATTCAGAAGTGCAGTATATGATCTGCGAAACAGGCTGTATGACGCCGGAATTCGTGGTGTGGAAGTTGGAACCATTCACACATTCCAGGGGCGTGAAAAAGACTATATTATTTTTGATACAGTCATGAGCGGTGAACACCAGCGGGGCAACAAGCGCCACTACTCAGTCCGCCCGCTGGATGAACAGAAAAATGGCATGAGTGTTCCACGCTTGCTGAACGTAGCCTTTTCACGAAGTAAAAAAGAGCTGGTTGTAATCGCCGATATGAACCATATCACCAGAGTGTACGGAGGAAAGTTTCTGGGGAAATTACTGGAAAAAATCAAATAGATGAGAGATTTGAGAGAATAGACGACGGTATGTGAAGGACCTGGCAGAGTTCGCATGCTTTTTATGCGATCCTGCAAGAGTCCGATGAATCACCCTCGTCTGACGAGTTTCGAAGGCTTGGAGACAGTTGGACTTCTGCACGATGTTATAACCTCAGTTCGATTTATCATCTATTTCATTTATTCTGTATAAAGTCTCCCCTAACAAGGGGAGATTTTCCCCAAGGGATCCCTTCGGGAAGAGGGGTGTTCATCAATTTTATCGTCGATCTGATAAACATCCCCCTGAATCCCCCTTTTCTAAGGGGGACTTTGGAATCAGTATTTAAGAATCGAACTCAGGTTTATAGTTTTTTTCAGTCAGAAAAACTTATATGATCCCAAATTTTCCTTATCTAATTCGATGCCATTTCTTGGTTCTTACTCGTCAGACGAAAAAAGCAATCGTCAGACGAGCATAACCTCAGATCTGCGAAGCTATC
>JAWLEH010000203.1:0-3830 GCA_041686215.1 Balneolaceae bacterium
CAAAGACCTCCAAGGTTTCGAAAACCTTGGAGGTCTGAATAAGCTACTCCGACACGGTGAATGTTTTTAGCATATTTGCACCTATCGGATCCGGAATCTCGGCAACCCAGGCATAGTCGCCCGGTTCAAAGTCGGCATGAATGTAAGCAACAGATCCGCCGGTCATCTCCATCGCACCGCCCAGGAACTCCGCGCCCTCAGGGGCCCGGTTGACCAGGCTGCCCGGTTTCGTCCAATCCATCCACTCAATAACGGACGCGATTAACTCTTCATCGCTGTTGTCGCTGAGCTTGACGAGCTGGACGTTATGCCCAAGAAGATGTCCGTAGGTTGCCTGATCTTCAAAAAAGACTTCAACGATCTGCGATCCGGCTTCCGGGATTTCATTGGCTGTTATACCGGCCGTGGAAGAGATCGTAAGGCTGACAGTTGCCTCCGGTTCTTCAGCAGCAGATTCTTCACCGTTTACCGTTAGCTGTTCCAGCATTCCGAGGTAGGAGTGAAACTGCTCATTTTCGTCTTTCACGTAGCACTCCACAATATACTCTCCGGGCTCAAGATTAACGGTAGTTTTGGACGTTTCGCCCGCGGCGGTGAAACCAGGGCCTCCCATGGGGGGTGCACCCGGATCAAAAAACCACGGCCCTTTTTCAAGTACATGTGCCACGAGATTATCTACGAATTCTGCATATTCGATCTCACCGGCTGCATATGGATTAAACTCTGTCTGGAATGGGTCGGTAACGCCCTGGAACCAGTGCTCAAGCAACGGTTCGTCTGCATCGGCTGCGGCAGTTATGGCTGCATCGGGCACTTGATAGATCACAAAGAAATGGTCAACATGCGAGGCATTTCTGAACTGGAACGTGGTCCAGCCTGAAGAGATGGTTTGAGTGTTTAATTCAAAAAGGTGCAGATTTTCGTCGTGATCGTGTGTCGCTGTCACTTCAACCACGTTTTCACTATTTATATCAGTGGTTGCGCTTGTGCTTTCACTACAGGAGATATATAGCAGAAGGGAGAACAGGGTCAGGAGTATCGGAAAGTTGAAAAATTGTTTTTTTGGGATCGATAAATTCATAGGATTGCCTCTATATTCGGTTTGATGATTATTTGAAGTTTGGAATTCAGCATCAGTATACATTCCGCCTCTTTGTTTCCTCTCTTATTAGTCTTAGATTGCCGCCTAAGAGGGAGGTTTACACTGCCCTTTAAGAGATGATTTATCAATAAAACACCATGAATGAACTAAAACTGCTGGGGCAGCCGGAACTGAGAAAAGCGGATGGAAACCTTGATCATTCATTTCTTTCGGGTACAAAACGGCTGGTATTGCTGGCGTATCTCGTCCTGCATCGTCCAAGAGGTTTGCAACGGCGTGATAAAATATTGCCACTTCTATGGCCAGAAAAGGGACAGAAAAGTGGCCGGAATACACTGAGCAATATGCTTTATCACATCAGGAAAGCGCTGGGAAAAGAGAGTCTTGTTACCCGCGGAACCGAGGAGTTGGGTGTGGTCCCGGAAAAGGTTCAGTGCGATGCCCTGGTTTTTGAAGAGTTGATATCGGATAAAAAAATGGAGGAAGCCGCTGCTCTATACCGGGGCGAACTTTTGGAAGGATTTCATATCTCTAACACTTCACCTGACCTTGAAGATTGGCTTGACCGTGAACGTGATTTCTTCCGGGATAAATACTGGCATGTCCTGGAATCACTGGCAGCGGTGGCAGAGAAGAATGGAGATCTGAATCAGGCGGCAAAATGGTGGAAAAAAAGGAGCCGTCAGGATCCTCTCGACAGCAGGGTAGCGCGACGGCAGATTGAAGTACTCATGGCTTCAGGTAAAAGGTCTGAGGCGATGAAATCGGCAAAATCCCATGCATTGTATTTAAATAAAGAGCTTGATCTTGACGAAAAAGAGGTCATGGCTGAACTCACTGCCGGTTTAGAGCAGCCGGGGCTGGTGACAGGGTCATCCATGCATGTGGTTCAGGCCAAAAGATCTTCAGCTGATAAATTTTCGATCGCAGTTTTACCGTTTGAAGAGCTTGGCAGCGATGAGCAAACCTCAAATTTTGCCAGCGGTTTACACAATGACCTGTTAACCCGGTTATCCGGCGTGTCAGCATTGACCGTTATTTCACGGACGTCTGTATTAGGCTACCGGAATTCCACGAAAAATATCTCAAAAATAGCGGAAGAACTGGGGGCCGGAACCGTTGTCGAGGGGAGCGTACAGCGTACTACCAACAGGGCACGAATCAACATTCAGCTGATTAATGCAGAAAAGGATTCTCACTTCTGGGCCGAAACGTATGATCGTAAAATTACCGCTGATAATCTGTTTGACATACAGAGCGAGCTGGCAATAAAGATCACGAAAAGCCTGCAGGCTACTTTAACACCCGGTGAAAAGGAGATGGTGGATGACAAACCAACTCAAAATCTGCAGGCTTATTTATTATACAACCAGGGCCGCGCAAACCAGGGGATGCGAACGGAATCCGGGATTGGAAAATCAATCACTTACTTCAAAGAAGCGATCGCCCTGGACCCCGGATATTCGAATGCCTGGGCCGGGTATGCCCAGTCAATCGTGCTGCTGGAGTGGTATAATTATCAGGGTGTGGACAGGAACCTACCAGCTGCTGACGAGGTCATTAAAAAAGCACTAAATCTGAATCCAGCTTTGGGAGAAGCCTACTTATCACGCGGAATTCTTTATGCACAACAGCAAAACGGGCCCGGCGCGGTGAAGGCTCTACAGAAAAGCATTGACCTAAAACCGAGTTTTTCAGAAGCATACAACTGGCTTGGCTGGATGAAGATGATCCTGGGAGAAAATGAACAGGCGATTATCCCTGCCGAACGGGCTGCGAGACTTGATCCGTTATCGCCTTATACGAGAGTGTTTTTGGCTGTAATATACATTGCAAACAAAATGTATGAAAAGGCTTATAGCGAAGCGGTTGATGCACGGAAAATTCAGCCTGAATATAGATTATCAACGTTTGTGGAGGGATTGACTCTATTTCACCTGGGGAAATACGCAGAAGCCAAAATTGCTTTTGATCACACGTTGAAATCAGTAGGTGAAAAGGGAACGCCAACGAATACTGAAGTCAGGAGCTGTATCGCCCTTGTTTATATGCAAATGGGTGATCAGCAAAAAGCAGTACAGATCTTGAACAAAATTAATAAGCAATCAAATTTCTTTTGTATTGGTTTGATCAACGCCGCATTGGGAAAAACAGAAGAGGCTTTCAGAGCATTTCAAAATGTAGAGAAATGGGACCAGCTTTCAACTACGTTTATGCGATACTATTTCCCGAATGTATTGGACCCCATCCGAAAAGATAAGCGATTTGAGGATCTGCTACGAGAAATCAATAAGAGTTGGAAAACGTTGAGCGGGTCGCCGAGCCGCTTCTCATGAATTAAGCAAATGGATAAACCTCGTGAAAGAATAGGAATAAGTTTACCGGCATACCCGCATCTATTTAAATCTGGTATTCTGCCATACGAGCTAAATGCCGGAGGATGGGTTACGCAGGCTCAATATTCTGGTTGCTCCGGAACAGGTTGCCCGGGTCCCACTCTTTTTTGATCTGTTTTAGTCTTTCAAAATTTGATCCATAGGCATCGGGAATGCGATTTTCTTCATCCTGTCCCAGAAGATTTACATATACACCGCCGTTGGCGTGGGGAGACATAGCGATATGAAACTCATTTGCCCAGGTCATCGGCTTCTCATCCGCTTCCGCATCCGTCCAGCCGGCAAAGATGTGCAGTGAATACGCTGAGTTGCGGTGCGGAAAAGCGGTCAGC
>JAWLEH010000075.1:0-16739 GCA_041686215.1 Balneolaceae bacterium
GCCGTCACTACAACGTCGTCCAGTTCACTTGTGCCCTGTTGCATCTCAATATCAACATTGGTTACCTGTCCGTTGCGTACGGATATTTCCTCTTCGTAAGGTTGATAACCAACGTATCGGGCTTCTAAAACGTAATCACCCGCAGGCACGTCCGTAAATTCAAATTCACCTTCAGCATCGGTTGCCATGCCCAGGTTTAGTTCATTAATCACAATATTCACTCCAATAAGTGATTCTCCGGTTTCGCTGTCGGTAACCGAACCGGTAAGTGTTCCCTGCGCCATCAACTGGCCTCCTGCTAACAGGGAGCAGGCAGCCACAAGAAAGGCAGTAAATTGAGTTCGTATAAGATATTTCATAGTGCTCAAGTTGACTGTTTGGGTTTAGAGATGCAATACACGGGGTGTATCACTTTTTGTATCGTCCGTTTGAAAAGGTGGTGTTCGGACTTGGTTGAATGATGTTATCAATAAAATATAATGATGGTATTTTAGTGTAAAATTTTAATTGAAAAAACTTTTTTATTAGAAATAAAATATTGGGACCGGTTCCAGCAAAAAGTATTTAAGGAAACTGGTGATTTTTCGAAAAAAATTAGAATTCAATTTTATTATAATCAAATCTATTGTAGGTTAGTTGATTTATTTTCGATATATGCATTATGCAGTTTAAAAATATGCAGAGCACAAGCATAAAAATTACGTAAGTAAAGGAATTTGCTCTTTACCCTGGTTATCGGGTGGCTGTTATTGTCGAATATTGAATAGTATTTTGGGCTCAATCTTTCCGGAATTGGTTTTGCAATAGACTCAAATAGAGTAATGCCCTCCGGGGAATATAAGATGAGTCCACTACGAAAAGTCAGACAAAGAACGGAAGTTTATAACAAGCTTAAATAATTTAGACCTCAGCCCCTCTCTAATTTTTAAGAGGGGGGTAAGTTCAAATCAAATAAACCTAAATTATGTAATCTTGTGCTACTAATTTTCAGAACGCATGACTTTTCGGAGTAGACTAAAAGATAGATTCTTAAATTGATGAATGTTATGAATTGGATTGTGAAACTTGTTTTGCTTTTGGTTTCTGCTGTGATGTTATTTGGCGGGTGTAAATCCGCAGATCCTGTTACGGATGCTTCGTATGTTGAAACCAAAACCGGGATAGATCAACTCTTTGACGAATCGGATGTGTTTGCAGAGAGCATTACCGGTTTCATGCTCTACGATCCCGATGCGGATTCGGTTCTGCACGACCGGGATGGCAGCCGTTTTTTCACACCCGCCTCAAATACAAAAATATTAACGCTCTACTCTGCCCTGAATATTCTGCCCGATACGCTGGCTACCTTCCATTACGAAAGCCGCAATGATACGCTCTATATCCACGGGAGCGGGAATCCCGGGTTTTTAAATCCGAATTTTAATTTCACCGAAGGATACGAGTTCCTCAAGAACAGGGAAGAGAGCGTGGTGGTATATGATGACAGCCGGTATGATGACGAACATTTTGGCTCCGGCTGGTCCTGGAACTGGTATCCCGCCGCATACGCCACGGAAAAAAGTCCGTTTCCGATTCACGGCAATATGATGCGGCTGCAGGCTCAGCAGGTTGCGCTTGTGATGCTAAATGAAGAAGAACCGGTTAAACCCGCCTATTTCGAAAAATTTATTGACCGCGGCGAATGGGACGGGGACCAGGTTGAGCTTGTAACAAGGGAGTTTCGTGAGAACCGGATTTCTTATGTGCCAAAATCCGACACGGCACGCCAGGAACGTAACATCCCGTTTGTATACAGCCGTGATCTTGTGGCTGATCTGCTGGCAGATACACTCGGGCAGGACGTATTGCTGCACAAGGGGTCCGAAATTGAGTATTCAAATACCCTCTATGCCACACCGGCCAAACCGCTATACGAGCGGATGATGATTGTGAGCGATAATATGATTGCCGAGCAGCTGATGCTGATGATATCAGACAGTCAGTTTGGTGAAATGAATACCACCCGTGCTATTAACTTTGCGCTATCGAACTATATGGACGACCTGCCCGATCGCCCGAGATGGTCGGATGGATCCGGGCTTACCCGCTATAATCTCATTACCCCGCATTCAACCGTGATGCTGCTTGAAAAACTGTACCAGATGGTGGGCCGCGAAGAGGCGCTGAGCCTGATGCCTGCGGGCGGAGTTCGCGGCACTATCAGCGGGCGGTACAAAGCACCGGACGGCCAGCCGCCTTTTGTTTATGCAAAAACAGGAACATTAAGCAACAACACAAGCCTGAGCGGCTACTTGTTCACAGACTCGGGTCGCAGGCTGGTATTCAGTTTTCATAACAATAATTTTGTGGTAAGTAACAACGTGATACGCAACGAGATGGACCGGATTTTACAGTATGTTCGTCAAAATTATTGAACGAACTGCATAAAATTCCATAGCTTCTGCAAACTTCAGAATCAGATCTAAGTTTATGCGTTTAAAACCTATTTACATCCTGTTTCTACTTTTATTCTCCATGAGTGCACCTTCCGGTGTTCTCTCCCAGTCCGGTGAAGCTGAGTCCGATTACGAGCGGGCTGATCAGATGCTGAGCTGGAATCTCTCAGAGAAAGTTTATCGAAGTTCCGTGACCCCAAACTGGATAAGCGACCACCAGTTTTGGTACCGGGTGGACACCCGTCGGGGTACAGAGTTTTGGTATGTTGATGCTTCAAATCGCCAAAAGCGAGAGCTGTTTGATCATGAGCGGCTTGCAGGGCAGATCAGCCGAGTTGCTGACGAGGAGGCTGATCCCTGGAACCTGAGAATATCCGATGTGAGTATTGATGCCGCTCTGGAAAAGCTAAAGTTTCGCTTCAGAGGAGAAGACTGGACATGCAACCTGCAAACATACGATTGTGATGCAGACAGAAACGCCCGGCATTCCGTTTCGATGTCTGTTGAGTCGCCAGATGGCCAATGGGCGGCTTACACAAAAGATCATAATTTATGGGTCAGAAATCTTGAAACCGGCGAGGATAATCAGCTTACAACCGACGGATTAGAACATTATAGTTACGGACGAAATAATCACGGCTGGTGGCGGTCCGACCGGCCAATTCTTAAATGGTCTCCGGATTCGCGCAAAATTGCAACTTACCGGCTTGATGAACGAGATGTAAAGCAGATGGTACTTTGGGAAACCAAAGTGGGACATCCGGAGCCGGACATCTGGCCGTATGCGCTGCCGGGGGATTCGGTTGTGCCGATGCTGGAACGTGTGATCCTGGATGTTGAAACCGGGCAAAAGGTTTGGCTGGATGCCGAAGCCGACCACCAGCGGGCATCGAACTGCTGCGGATTGGTACGCAACGGAGAATGGACCGACAACATCTGGAGTGAAGATGGTGAAACTCTTTCGTATGTTTCTACATCAAGGGATTATAAGGATGTAAAACTTCGGATTGCGGATGCGTCAACTGGCGATGTGAACGAAGTTTTTGAAGACCGCGATGAGATGTTCTTTGAGTCGAACCTGGTTTCGCGAGGTGTTCCAAACTGGCGAATGCTGTTTGAGAGTGGTGAGCTGATCTGGTTTAACCGAAGTGATAACTGGGGGCATTTGTACCTTTATGATCTCGAAACGGGGGATTTGAAGAACAGGATTACAGGCGGTAACTGGAATGTGGTGGATATTAAGCATATTGATGAATCAAACCGTACCCTCTACTTTACGGCCGCCGGAATGGAAGAGGAGAATGATCCATACCACCAATATCTTTATAAAATTGGATTTGATGGGACCGGTATGGAGCTTCTGACCCCGGGTCGGGGAAACCACACTGTGAGCCTGAGTCCGGACCAGTCGTATGTTGTGGATACATTCAGTGATTTTGAAACGCCCCGAAAAACAGTGCTTCGGGATGCCGCCGGCGCAGAACTCATGACCGTTGAGGAGGAAGATATCGATGAATTGCTGGAAACAGGATGGAGGGCTCCGGTTCCGTTACAGGCTAAGGCGCGGGATGGTGAGACCGATCTTTACGGGATTATGATGCTTCCCTCTAATTTTGATGAAAACAAATCGTACCCCATTATCAACGCAATCTATCCCGGTCCACAGGGTGGAAGTGTGGGCAGCCGCCACTTTTCAGCTACGCGTCGCGGGCAGGCCCAGGCGCTTGCAGAACTTGGTTTTGTTGTGGTTGCTATTGATGCCATGGGCAGCAGTCCGCTCCGCTCGAGGGAATTTCATACCGCTTATGCGGGAAATATGATCGATAACGGCCTGCCCGATCAGATTGCCGTAATGAAGCAGCTGGCCGAGCGCCATTCGTTTATTGATATCGATCGGGCCGGAATTTACGGCCACTCGGGAGGTGGGTTTGCCACTGCCGCAGCGCTTACGCAATACCCGGAATTCTTTAAAGTAGGCGTTGCCGGCGCCGGAAATCACGATAACCGAAACTACACCTACTACTGGGGTGAAAAGTACCAGGGGCTGCTGGAGGAAAGTAATGGGTCCGACAACTACGAATCGACTGCAGTGCAGCTTCAGGCGGAAAATCTGGAGGGTAAACTGATGATCACCTACGGTTCTATGGATGCCAATGTACATCCGGGCATGACGCTTCTTTTGGTGGATGAGCTGATCCGCCACAACAAAGATTTCGACCTGGTTGTTTTTCCAAACCGTGGTCACGGCTATGCCAGCGAGCCATATAACATTCGCCGCACGTGGGATTATTTTTATGATCATCTGGGCGGAAACGAGCCACCCCGGGAATACACCATCGAACGCTGACTCCGGGTGCATTATTAACAATCGGAAATCATGGGATCCATAATTTTCATGGTATTTAAACACTGCGTCAAATAAAGATATATGAAAACAGGGGTTTGATGGAAACAACACTCATATACGAGTTGATCGGGTATGTGGCCTCTCTGCTTGTTGCAATTTCATTGATGATGAGCAATATCCTCAAATTACGTGTTGTTAATTTGATTGGCTCGGCAACCTTTTCCCTGTATGGAATATTGATAGGGTCGGTACCCGTAGCTGCGATGAACGGGTTTATTGTGCTGGTGAATATTTACTATCTCACCAAAATCTTTTCTGCTGTGGAGTACTTCAGAATACTACGGGTTCCCTCAGGCAGCAAGTACCTAAAGTCCTTTTTGACTTTTTACGAAGATCAGATCAATATTTTTCAACCCGGGTTTTATTCAAAATCCAGGGAGGATGACCTGAACATTTTTGTACTCCGGGATATGATACCTGCCGGGTTGCTGGTAGGTAATTTGGATGAAGAGAAAAATCTGGTAGTGGAGCTGGACTTTGTTGTACCTCAATTCCGGGATTTTAAAGTTGGAAAATTTTTGTTTGAGGAGAGTATGAGTTTTTTCAGAGAGAAAGGTATCCGGCAAATTTTAGCAAAACCCGGAAACCGAAAACACAACGATTACCTGGAAGAGATGGGATTTGAACAAAATGAAGATTCTGTTTATCAGTTTCCGGTACGATAAACATATAAGAAGAGTGACAGGCATATAAAAAATTAGCAGTTCTCCGGTCAAGAAGAACTGCTAAATATCATCTACAGACGGCTATTACCCCATTTGCAACTATAACATACCTGTAAAAAACACCTACCGCAATCAGTAATATTTCGTAATTTAAGTAAGTATAAATACGTAGAGGGGTATGGGCTTTGGTATGCTGCATCGCATAGCTGATGAATTAGCGAAAAGTTTTATGAGTATGCAAACTATATATAATCAATACTTTAAACCTTTCTAAGACTGCCCTAACTTGTTGGTTGGTGGCCGCAATGTGATTCTTGTTTAATCGGCAACTTAAAAAACCTCTATCTACATATTTTCTTTGCTGCTTAAAGCGAAGCGTACAAGGCCGGCTGTGTTTTTAATATTGAGTTTTTGCATCAGGTTGGCGCGATGGGTTTCTACAGTGCGCGGGCTAATGTAAAGTTGTTGTGCAATTTCCGAACTTGTGAGACCCTCAACAATATATTCAAGGATTTCCTGTTCGCGGTTAGTGATAGGCGTGTCTTTACCGGCAAGATTTTCCGGCTTATGGGTGTTAGCATAGTGACCCACAATAGCATCAGATACGTTTCGGCTGAAGGCCTGCTCGTTGTTCCAGACGTTTACAATAACCTCTTCAAGTTCTTCTGCAGATGCATTCCGAGTGATATATCCCTGAACCCCGAGATTCATGGCTGTATTTATATGAGTGATACTGACAGATCCTGATATAACAACCATTTTCACCGCGGGATTTATCTCACTAAGCTGATGTATGGTATCTTTCAGACTCATATCGGATAAACCGGAGGATATGATACAAACAGCATCGGGCTGTTTTTCATAGGAGCTTATCAGTGAATGTGCGCCCGGGTTCAGGGTGATATCGCCTGTATAAACCGATCGCCTGAGAAGCTGTTCCAATCCACTTCTTAGAATCTCAGAAACATCAGCAATATGTACATGAATTGCATTCATCTGTATTCTCTCAATTGGGTTTATACATTTAATATAATCGATTTTATCAAAATGTAAACAGATATGCTAAAATAGACCTAATAATGATAACTTACTCAAAACATACAGGAGAATGGAGGTTCGAAAAGTCCAGCATAAAGTTCGAATCCAGTTTGTGGCTACCAGTTTTTTTACCACATCTCTGTCGTAGGTTTGAGCGATCGCCCCATGGGCAGGAACCTGAAGGAAGAATGTGGAAGCCCAGATTATGATCAGAACGGCCAGGGCGATGATAAACTCTGACCGAAAGTTCGTGCTCATAGCTGCAAGTGACACGGAAGAGGCCAGTTCCAGAAGCATAACAGGTAGTACAATATAGGAGATTCGGGTTCGATGAAAATCCATATGCTTTGCAAACTGATTTTTTTCAAAGGCATGGAATGAGGGGTAGTGAACAAGTTGGACGGTCCATATCAGTCCGGTCATGAAGGCAGAGGTGATAAGTGATATCCAGAATAAAAGAATCGTCATGGTCTGTCTGGGAAACGTTTCTGAAGTTTGTACTGCATCATAACCGAAAGAATACAGTTCCAGTTTAATGGATGATGATAGGATACAAATAATGCAAAAGAAAGGTCAGGATTCGCTTGGGCGAATGGTTGATAGATTACTTATTTTAGCTAATCTGAATGCAAAAATCTTTCTAATATCTTAAATATCAGTCTATGAGTTGGCTTCGCACGCATACATGCGGTGATCTGAATAAAAAACATGTGAATGAGGAGGTAATCCTGAATGGCTGGGTATCTTCCCGGCGAGATCTTGGCGGTGTGATTTTCATTGACCTGCGCGACCGTTACGGTATAACACAAATTGTTTTTGATGAATCAAATAAAGAGCTTCATACAAAAGCGGAGGATCTGCGGTCGGAATATGTAATTGGGGTGAAAGGAAAGGTGCTGTTACGCGATGAGGAAACCATCAACCCGGCGATGCCAACCGGGGAGGTTGAAATTGAAGTAACTGACCTGAATGTTTATTCTGAAGCAGAAACGCCTCCTTTTGAAATTAAAGATGGTATACCAACAAATGAAGAGACGCGTCTGAAATACCGCTATCTTGATTTGAGGCGACATGAAATTCAGAAGAACCTGACTCTTCGGTCGCGTCTCTATCATACCGTGAGGTCGTTCTATCACAACTACGATTTTACCGAGGTAGAAACACCTGTACTTATGCGATCCACGCCGGAGGGTGCGCGTGACTACCTTGTTCCCAGCCGTGTGAACGCAGGTAAGTTTTTCGCTCTACCTCAGAGTCCGCAGACCTACAAACAGCTTTTGATGGTTTCGGGTATGGATCGCTACTTTCAGATTGTGAAGTGTTTCCGGGATGAAGATCTGCGTGCCGACCGGCAGCCGGAGTTTACTCAAATTGATGTAGAGATGTCTTTTGTTGATGAGGAGCAGATTTATAAAACCCATGAAGAGTTAATGGCCGAAATCTGGAAGCAACATATGGGTGTGGAATTGAAAACACCGTTTCCGCGAATGCCCTATGAACAGGCGATTGAAACCTACGGGTCAGATAAACCCGACACACGGTTCGGGTTGAAAATTAAAGACTTATCAGACCTTTTAGACGATTGCGGTTTCAAAATTTTCGAAACGACCATCAAGAAAGGCGGAAGCGTTGTGGCCATTTCAGTTCCGGGTAAGGGAGATCTTGGCCGGGGAGCGCTCGACAGGCTTACTGATGACGTGAAACGCGAAACCGGTGCTGCCGGCCTGATTTATATCAAAGTCTCAGATGATGAAAGTTTCTGTAGTGTGGGTAAATTTTTAACTGATGAGACGGTAAAGCAAATGATTTCCAGGGCAGAAGCTAAAAACGGGGATCTTGTTTTAATTTTGGCAGGCCCGAGTCCTGACGTATATAAACAGATGGGAACTCTGCGCCTGATGATGGGGAAAGAGCTGGAGCTGATTGATAAGAGCGCATACAATTTTCTTTGGGTAACCGATTTTCCATTGGTTGAGTGGGATAAAGAAGAAAAGCGGTATGTGTCGCTGCACCATCCATTCACATCACCCAAGGCAGAAGATCTCAAAAAACTTGAAAAATCTCCCGAAGAGGTGAATGCCAGAGCATATGATCTTGTATTAAATGGAAGCGAAATTGGAGGCGGATCAATTCGTATCCACAGTTCGGATATTCAGAAAAAGATGTTTACGGTTCTGGGCATCGGAAAGAAAGAAGCCCGCGAAAAATTCGGGTTTTTACTGGATGCATTCACCTATGGCGCTCCGCCACACGGAGGCATTGCATTTGGCCTGGATCGGATTGTCATGATTATGGCGGGGGCAAAAAGTCTCCGGGATGTAATTGCATTTCCAAAAAATCAGAAGGCGCAAAGCATCATGGATGGTTCACCCGATACAGTGGACGAAAAGCAGCTGCGTGAACTTCATATTAAACTACGAGACATCAACTAAACTGAACTATTTTGAAAACTGCGGGAATTGACGGTTGCCAGGCGGGCTGGATATTAATCACCTTTGATGAGGAACCCGGCTATTTTGTGCTGCGGTCTGATAGTGATCTGGAAGAAGCCTTTAACACGTACGATCGCATATTTTTGGATATGCCGATCGGGCTGGAGGATGAAAACTATACCCGGGAGTGCGACCGTATTTTACGGGAAACACTGGGTTCCGAATACGCCTCCAGTGTGTTTAGCCCTCCCATACGGCCTGCGCTTCACGCACCGTCTTATGTGGAGGCTAATATTCAGAGTTACGAATACACCGAGAAAAAACTAACGGTACAGGCCTGGAATATAACCCCGAAAATTCGGACGGTAGATTCGATGCTTCAGCAACACCAAAAACTTCGGGAGAAAGTGTTGGAAAGCCATCCCGAACTCATATTCATGAACCTGAATGGCGGCATGATCTACCAAAAAAAGAAAACTAAAAAAGGCTTACGTCACCGTCTCAGCCTCGTTTCGGAATATGAAGAGATCGCGGCTGATTTTTTCAGGGAGATCAAAGAAGAGTTTCGCAGAAATGAAGTTGCCGAAGATGATATTGTAGATGCCATGGCACTTGCTCTTGCTGCAAAGCAGTCGGTTGGCAGGCCTGTCGAAACGCTACCTGAAAATCCTCCCATAGACTCAGCAGGCCTGCCTATGGCAATTCATTATGTGAAACGTACACCTGAATAATCCTTTCCAGGTGCAGAATCCGGGACTTTGTTTATCAACACAATCCCGGTTCATCAGAGCAACATGTACTTTCCGTCCGGTAAATATAACCGGATCAATTAGGGATATCTCTTAGTCGTTATCCGCAGACCGTTTCAAAAGCTTCTTGTACTTCACTCCCGCTTCGTAAACGCGGTTGAGCCCGTTGAAGGCTGCAATACGATAGGCTTCTGTGTAGGTAGGATAGTTTATAACATGCTCCATAAAATACCGAATCGTCCCCTCCTGCGACATAACAGACTGGCCAAGATGGATAAGATCTGCGGCCTGCTCTCCGGCAATATGTACACCAATTAGCCGTAAATCATCCGATCGAAATACGAGTTTCAACATTCCATCTTGAATATGATTGATATCGGCCTGGGTAAGATTGTTGTAGTAAGCACGCCCAACGGTAACATCAATACCCCGGCTGACGGCATCTTTTTCGGTGAGTCCAATGGATGAGATTTCGGGAATGGAGTAAATACCGTATGGGATCGCCTCATTCATCCCGCGATTTTGATCATCGAACATACTGGAGGCTGCAAGCCGGCCCTGTACAAAAGAAACCGATGCTTGTGAGGGAAGCCCAATGACATCTCCTGCGGCATAAATATTATCAGTCGAAGACTGGAAGTGATTGTTTACTTTTATGGCCCCATTCTCATCTAATTGAAGGTCCAGATTATCTAAACCGATATTTTTTGTATTGGGTGTGGTGCTTCCCACAAACAGAACATGTTCGGTCTCCACTACCTGCAGCCGATCAGGGTCCAGTTCAGTAGTGTACCCAACCTCCGTACAGGTTCTTAGTTTATTTTTAGAAACGTGCTCAATAGTCACATTGTGGTGAACCTGGATTGTACTTTTTTTCAAAACCTTTTCAATCTCTGCATGAATCTCATGATCAATAAACGGAAGGATTTCCGGTTGATCGGCAAGAATAGTCACGCGTGTACCGAGTGCAGAGAAAATGGTTGCATATTCGAAACTGATGATGCCGCTTCCCGCAATAACAAGCCGTCGGGGTATGTGTGTGAGGTTAAGTATGGATGTATAATCAAGAATATCATCATGATTGATGGAAAACTTTTCGGGAGGGTTGAAACTGCTACCAGTTGATATGAGAATATTTTTGGCTGTGTAGGACGTTTTTTTATTGAAAGAGTCAACCACTTCAATCGTGTGATTATTCACGATTTTACCCCATCCCCGTACGGTTTCGATCTCGTTTTTTATAATATCATTCTTCACTTTCTGGTTTTTATTTTCCAGAATCGTCTGTTCGTACTGCAGCAGATCATCCATTTTAAACCGCTCATACGGTTTACGGGCTCCTTCTTGCCCAAATTGGCGGTGAAATTTCTGAATAGACTTGGCAGCTTCCCGAAGAGCTTTACTTGGCACGGTACCGGCATTGATCCAGGTTCCGCCAAGACTCTCCTCATTAGCCTCAACAATAAGCACCGATTTGTCAAATTTTGAGCTTTGCATAGCACAGGAATACCCTGCCGGGCCGCTTCCTAAAATGATTACGTCGTAATCGAAATTCATATCTCCTTTATTTGTTTGATCTGTGGGCTGTTAAAATAAGATTCTATTTGTTTAAACCCATTCATTGTTTTGGAAATAAAATAGCATGGTTAAGGAACGAATTCATCGCCAAATACGATTTTATCATTATAAACCAAGTGTTATATTAACCCTTTGGTTTATAAAGAATTACAGTAAATTTTAACCTGAAAATTCTAAAAGAAAAGTACAATGGCTTATAAACTTCCTGATCTACCCTATGATCATGATGCCTTAGAACCGCACATAGACAAACGAACCATGGAAATTCATCATGGCAAGCATCATAACGGGTATACAAATAAAGTAAATGCCGCACTCGAAGGTCATAAATTTGCAGATCTTCCCATAGAAGAAGTGCTGACACGAATTAATGAGGTGCCCGAGAATATCCGCCAAAATGTAATTAACAACGGCGGTGGATACGCAAATCACAAACTATTTTGGTCTGTTTTGAGTCCTGATGGCGGCGGAGAACCGGAAGGCACTCTTGGGGATGCAATCAACAAGAAGTATGGTAGTTTTGATAAATTTAAAGAAGAATTTAGCTCCACTGCAGCAGGGCAATTTGGCTCCGGTTGGGGATGGCTTTGCGTGGATGATTCCGGCGAGCTGAAGGTAATTTCAACACCAAACCAGGATAGCCCTCTGATGAACGGACTCACACCTATACTTGGTGTTGATGTTTGGGAGCACGCATACTATCTGCACTATCAAAACAGACGCCCGGACTACATTGCCGCATTCTGGAATGTGGTAAACTGGGATAAGGTAAATGAACTGTATGCGGAAGCTACTTCCTGATCCGCATTTTTTCAGTTATTGAATTGCGTATAGATGAAAGCGCTGTAACTTCGGTTATGGCGCTTTTTTTATGGGTTTAAACTCAGGTTATACCACTCTTCGTACTGGCCCATTCTTCTGCGGATTTCACTGCGTTGGTTGTTAGAGGGCTGGGTTCTGCCCTGATTTTGTTCATATCCCCGCTGGCTGGCAGAATTCGAGTTATTATCATTCTGAATCCTGAAATTAGGCGGTGAAACTTCGAATCCGAGCCATATATTCCGGTCTCCGGAAAGATTGTATACAGACTGGTTATTAATGGGGATGCGCATCTCTATACTCATCAGGCGGCTGTCGTTGCCGGAGGCAATTTGAATTCCGTCAATCTGTAGCCGGTCTTTATCAATAAAGCCGTGATTCCGATCCGATCCTGATTCCTCAACAATCATTACCCTGTCGAAAATATCATCTTCCAGCTGTTCGAGAGTCTGCCGATTTTGGGGTTGCTGAAGCCACTCACTGTCGTTCAGCAGTGATTGATAGGTACCCGGATTTTCCCTTAATAAATTGAAAGTACCCGAGGGGTATGCAATTCCCTTTTCTTTCCGGTTCTCTTCGCTGGAGCTCAGGTAGATAATTAATCCCGATTGCCGGATCGCCTGGTTATGAGCAAGACTTCTGATATCTATATAAAGGTATAGGTACTCTTCATCAAAAGAGGCGTAGTAATTTGCAACATCTGTTCGTTCTATCAGCGATGATTCAAGATTCCACCCGGTAAGGTTGCCATCTATCTCCGGACCGTTTTCGGAATATGGTGTGACAACCGTTTTACTGCCCGAACAGCCGGACATGAGTATTAAAAAGAGAGAGAGAAGAAACAGGTTTTTAATATAATACATCATAAAGGTTTGTGCAGCATGAAAGAGGCGAACTGCCCCGGCTTGACTTCTGTTCTTCAATAAACTACAAAATTTTACGTATATTTAGAGCAAACGAAATCAAACTTAAAACTGAACTGATTATGCAATTTGGATTTGGCGTAGGCCCTGATACTTCCTGGATGCGTGAGGAACTCACGAAACTCGGTATTGAAGAATTGAAAACCCCTGAAGATGTAGACAGGGCAATGGACGAATATGGAAAAGGAACCATGTTGATGGTTATAAATTCTGTTTGTGGGTGTGCGGCCGGTAATGCACGTCCCGGGGCGGAAATAGCTCTGAATAAAGCCGGAAATAAACCGGATCACCTGGTTACCGTATTTGCTGGACAGGATAAAGAAGCAACAGAGAAAGCGAGAAGCTATTTTAGTGAATATCCACCATCTTCTCCTGCATTTGCTTTTTTTGTAGATGGAGAGGTAAAAGCGATGATACCCCGTCACAGAATTGAGGGACGAACACGCGATGAAATAGCAGAGGATCTGCTTATGGTATTTGATGCATTTGTAGAAAAAGAGGAAACATCTAAATCCTGAGTTCTTACTCAGTTACAATAAATAACTATTGAATTGAAATAAAAACCCCGGAGTATATCCGGGGTTTTTTTATGGCTGTAAATCAAGTATTGCATCCGCTACAATCTTCCGGGAGTTGCTTGTATCTACCCGGGCTCCCAGCTTCATGAGGAAATGATACAGACCCAGGTGTACCCGGGTGCTGTACAGAAAATGTTTGTTTCCCCGCGCCTCATTTCCAATAGGTGCGTTCTTTGTATATCCCCGGATCATGTCCCGGTATTCAGGGTTACCGAAATCAAACCGGTCCTCCTCATATGGCATTGCGAAGGTGTAGCCGTAGTTCAGTGAAAACTCAAAATACGCCTTCTCTTTTTTATCTGAATCGGGATCTCCCCTGAGAACACCCAGCTTGTGGTAAAGACGGGTGATGGTGGGAATGTCCCGCTCCAGGTGGGTTGGCAGAAGCAGGAGATAGTTTCTGAAAAAAGAATCGGGAAACTTCTTAACACATCCAAAATCAATCACTCCAAGCCGGCCATCTTCAGTAAACAGAAAATTTCCGGGGTGTGTGTCGGCATGAATTTCTCCCGCCTGGCGGATCTGCTCATGGAAAAAATCCCACATTAACTGACCGAAGTGGTCTTTTTCATCCTGCGATGGGTTTCGGGCCAGGAATTCCTTAAGGTGCTCTCCTTCAAGATGTGTCATCGTTAAAATGCGCTCCGTAGAGTGGTTCTCCACCCATTGTGGAGTGGTGAAGCGGTCTCCATCAAACCGCTGGTGAAAGCGATTAATGGTTTGGCCTTCATGGATATAATCGGTTTCCAGGCGAAGGGTGGTTTCAATTTCTTCGAAATACTCATCCAGTTCACCCCTGTTTTTGATGAATCTTTTAAAAAGTGATTTCGCCAGGCCCAGGTCCGATGCAATTGTGTCTCGAACACCCGGATACTGGATCTTAATAGCTGCTTGTTCTCCTGATGGGAGGGTTGCACGGTGTACTTGTCCAATGGATGCTGCGGCAATGGCTTCTTGGTCAAAAGATGTAAAAAGTGACTCTGGATAGCTGCCCAGTTCCCGTTTGATAATTGAACGTACAAGAGAACGGTTGATCGGGGGAACAGAATATTGAGCCTGTGACATCACTTCGGAAAATTCATCCGGTAAGAGCCCCTGGTCAATGCTCAGAGACTGAGCGATCTTTAGCGCAGTTCCCCGTAGTTTTGTGAATTCCGAGAAAATATCTTCTGCAGTTTGATTGTAGAAACTTGAATTGGTTTCCTCATTACTGCCACGCAAGGAATTGAGATAGTGCTTTGCATAATTGGCGCCCACTTTGATTCCGGTTTTAGCGAATATCTTGCCACGGTTGTATTTGCTGGATGGAAAGTCTTTTTCACTCATAATATGTTAGTTTTTGGACGGCCTGAAGGGAGAGTTGTAGTATAAAAATTTGGCTACATCAAAGCCGCGATCCAGGATTGATGAGTAGTGCAGTTCCTGAACAAATGATGTCCACTTATCTACAAGCTCCATAGTTTTTTGATTTCCCGCGCTTTTATCCTTCAGCCAAAACTGAATAAGAAGATGGAAATTTGTTAGTCCGGCTTTGTACAGCAATTTGTTGTTCAGCGCCTGTGATATCCTGGATTGGTTGGAATCAATTCTGTAGATGCTTTCCAGTTCTTCAATGAAATAGGTGTTGAACTCTTTGCTGCGGGATGTGCACTGAACGTACTCGGTATAGGTCTTACGGACAAACTCTTTATGAGGGTCCATCAGCTCTATTACGGTAAGTGCAAGATTACTTAATTTTTCAGAGAGAGTATAAGAGTGGTAATTGTCAATCGCCTCAACCGAACTGCGGTACTCAAGCATTACTCCTTCGTAGAAAAAATTAAGCACATCTCTTCGGTTTGAGAAAAAATCAAAAATCGCTTCTTTTTCGATACCTGATTCCTCTGCAAGAGCCTGCATCGTAAATCTCGAATTTTTCAGATACAGAGATGCAGCTGTTTTTGAGATCTGAATTTTTTCGGTGGTTTTTTTATTCATGCTTTCAAATAGTTTAGACATTCAGAAAGTGTAACAACAAGAAGATCCCAAAAGGTTCGTATGAAGCAATTATCATTTCGAAAACGCACACCTCATAAACGGGATGTTCTGTTTCTTTCACTTACCGGTGTTTTTCTTACATCGCTTGTGCTTGGAAACGTAATTGGGACTACGAAATTTATTACTCTGTTTTCGGTTGAACTGCCGGTGTGGCTTCAGGGGCGAATTCCTGAGCTGATCCGAGAGGGGAATCTATATGTGATGAGCATTCCGGTTGGGTTGATCGCATACCCTTTTACGTTTTTGGTTACTGATATGATATCTGAGCTGTTCGGCCGGAAAAAAGCACAAAGTGTGGTTTGGCTTGGTTTTTTTCTGAATCTCTATATGCTTTTATTAATGACAGCTGCCAACGCTCTTCCAAATACCTATGGAGTTAGCGGCGGACTGGAGCTGTTTGACGGAGTTTATGAATTTCTTGTGGCGAACACTGTTTCAAGTATGATCGCCTATCTTGTAGCTCAATCGGTGGATGTTCGTTTGTTCCATTTCTGGAAACGGGTAACCCGCGGTAATTACCTGTGGCTTAGAAATAACGGGTCAACTATGGTGAGTCAGTTTGTGGACAGCACTGCGATTCTTTCCATTCTGTACTTTTCAGGAAATCTTGGAGAAAACGTAACAACCATTGGCGCTCTCATCGTTCTTATATTAAACTCATATGTATTCAAATTTATGTTCGCTCTTCTGGATACACCACTGGTATATTTAGGTGTTTGGATGTTCAAAGACTATGAAGAAGACCCGGAAGGTTATGCACTGTATACCGACCGTGACCATATAAACAGAATAAGCCAAAAGGAAACAGCAGCTTGAAGGATTTGTGCGGTAAAGGCATGTAATAATCGGGAAAATAATTACAGATTTTGATTGACAGTTGTTGTCTGATGGTCGTATATTTATTGCCCTTCGAAAAACGGAAGGGCGAGTTCAAAACAATCAAATATATTTAAAATTTGTATTGCTTTTGACTTCGGGAAATCCTTAGATTGTAAATCTGTCAAGGAAACGATGGTTGATGTTTTGTTGATGGGGTAGTTCTTTGGACATAGTGAAAGAGATAAGCAGATCGTTGGGT
>JAWLEH010000076.1:0-16694 GCA_041686215.1 Balneolaceae bacterium
TCGATTTTTTTGATTTGATCTTACATAGCTCAGCACTCATCAAAACAAACTCGTCTGATCCTGATCCTTCACTCTTGATGATCGCGATCCCTTTTTTTTGGGTTCTGATGGCGGTTCCACTGAATGTGCTTGTTGAAAGGATATAAGCATCTCTTCAGTAAACGGTTTTCCATACATCCGCCTGGCAATTCCCTTAAGGGCTTTTTCGCCGGATGGGGCAATCATCAAAAAACCGTTTTCGTCCTCTTTGATGAACCCAAACTGTTTTATGTCGTTTATAATCAGGTAGGCGAGCTTGGGCAGCGTGCCGATATTTTTCTCCACAAACTCCCGGTGCGGCGGTTCTTTACGGTTTGAGTAGATCAGGCCGAGAGCGTTCATTTCAGCTTCTGTCAGCGGGTAGCCGCCTGAGTTTTTGGTCAAAAGAGAATCCCAGGCCTCCTGGCTGTAAAACAGACCGAACCACGATTTTGCTTCTCTGAGCAGGCGCTTTGTTATGGCGCACGCCACGTGGTTTCCCGCCCTCGCCTTCAATACTTCACCGCGTTCGCGATAAAGATTCACAAGCGTTGCAAGATCGAGCTCCTGCAAATTGGGCGGATAACTGAATATATGATCCGATTTCTTTTCCATCATCACTCCACAAACGTACAGGTTAATGGGTCAGGGAGCCGCTGCAGTGCCTGTTCGCAGTCCCTATTTTTTGCCTTTTTCATCAATCACCCGAACAGCATCCGCCATCGTCACTTTTTCGGGATCTGTATCATTATCCAGCGATACATTCTTCTTGCCATATTTCAGGTACGGACCGTACCGGCCGGTCATCACCTTAATCGGTTGATCCGTTTCAGGATGTTTCCCGAGGTCGGCAATTGCGTTGCTTCCGCGCCCTTTCCCTTTCTTCTCTTTCAGGAGCTGAACGGCCCTGTCTAACCCAACGTCGAGAACATGATCCGTTTTTTTCAGGGATTTAAATGTCCCGTCATGAACCACAAATGGTCCGTATCGTCCCACACCGGCTTTCACAACTTTTCCTGTTTCGGGATGCTCGCCAAGCGGCCGCGGAAGTTCCAGTAGCTTCAGAGCAAGTTCCAGGTCCACATCTTCCGGTTTCATACCCTTCAGCAGCGACACGCGCTTCGGTTTTTTATTATCATCGGTAACTTCCCCGCGCTGCACATACGGACCATAACGGCCGGTGAGCACGTAAATATCTTCCCCGGTCTCAGGATCTTTTCCAAGGGATTTCGGGCCTTCTTTTTCTGCTTTCAGCAGCTCCTTCAGTTTCTCGGGAGAGATATCGGCAGGATCCATATCATTGGGCAGCGAGGTTGTGATCTCTTCACCGTCGGATTCCGTTTTAACATACGGCCCAAACCGGCCCACAAACACGTTCATGCCATTCAGGTTTTCCAGCGGCAGGTCCAGCATACGGGCTTTTTGTGCATCAATATTATCCTCGCGGGTATCTACCTTGTTTTTCAAACCTTCCTCACCATGATAGTACTCGGTCAGATATTTCAGAGGGTCAAATTCGCCTTTGGCGATAAGATCGAGCTTCTCCTCCAGTTCCGAGGTGAAAGCACTGTCTACCAGTTCCGGGAAATGCTCTTCCAGCAATCCTGTCACAGCAAATGCCGTAAATGTAGGAATCAATGTCTTTCCATCACTTTTGGCATACCCGCGATCCTGAATGGTACTGATAATGGACGCGTAGGTACTTGGCCGGCCAACGCCCCGTTTCTCAAGCTCTTTAACCAGCGTTGCTTCTGTGTATCGGGCAGGTGGTTTCGTTTCGTGGCTGATGGATTCCAGGCCGTGCATGTCAATCGACTCGCCCTCTTCCATAACAGGCAGAAAGACCTCCTGGTTTTCCAGTGCCGCTTCCGGATCATCACTGCCTTCAACATAAGCGCGGAAAAATCCGGGAAACAGAATTTTTTTACCGCTTGTTCTAAAGTCGGCTTTCGTATCGCCGTGCTCTGCGGTAATGGTTACATTGGTAAACTCAAGGCGTGCCTGGGCCATCTGTGTGGCAATGGTTCGCTTCCAGATCAGGTCGTACAGCTTAAATTCCCGGCCGCTCAGCTTGGCTTTTTCCGGTTTGATGAAGCTCGAACCGGCGGGTCGAATGGCCTCGTGAGCCTCCTGGGCACCTTTCGATTTCTTTCCGAAATTCCGGACGCGCTCAAACAGGTACTTTTCCCCGTATTCGTCTTCAACAGCAGTTCGCGCAGCATTTATCGCCTGGCCCGACAGATTCGCCGAATCGGTTCTCATATAGGTAATCAAACCACGCTCATAAAGTTTTTGGGCAATACTCATCGTATCACGGGCAGAGAATCCAAGTTTTCGGTTGGCTTCCTGCTGCAGTGTTGATGTGATGAATGCCGGAGAAGGATTTCGCTTCTGCTCCTTCACATCTACCTTGCTCACTGACCAGTCTGCTTCGTTCAGCTCATCGCGGAGTTTTGCGGCTTTCTCCTCATCCAGCAGTACCACGCTGTCGGGCTTTTTGAGCTTGCCGGTGTTTTCATCAAAATCCTTTCCGCTGGCAAGCCGCTTGTCATTCAGATGCGAGAGGTCGGCATTGAATTTAGCTTTCTGTTTCTGTTTTGAAAGCTCCGCCTTCAGGTCGTAGTATGTACCGCTCTTAAAGCGCATACGCTCACGCTCCCGATCCACCAGGAACTCAACGGCGACCGACTGCACACGGCCCGCTGATAGCCCGGGAGATATTTTTTTCCAGAGCAGGGGAGAGATGGTGTAGCCGGCAAGACGGTCGAGGATCCGGCGGGTCTCCTGGGCATGAACCAGGTTCATATCGATATCCCGAAAATTTTCCAGTGCATTTTGAATTGCCTCTTTTGTAATCTCGCGAAACACCATTCGCTTTACAGGCACTTTTGGCTTTAAAAGTTCTACAAGGTGCCAGCTAATCGCTTCACCCTCACGATCTTCATCCGTAGCGAGAATCAGTTCGTCCGACTCCTTCAGGGCTTTCTTCAGGCGCGTTACTATTTTCTTTTTGCTTGATGGAGTCACATACAGGGGTTCAAACTTCTCTTCCACGTTGATCCCAAGATTCGACCACGACTCTTTTTTATACTTTTTGGGAATCTCTTTTGCCGACGAGGGTAAATCCCGAATGTGCCCCATCGACGAGTCTACCGTGTATCCTTTCGGAAGATACTTCTTGATGGTTTTTGTTTTTGTCGGTGACTCTACTATTACTAAGGTTTTCATAAATAATATTTATAAAGATTCTATTAGCTCTTTCAGTTCTTCGGCGTGAGCTTTGGTATTCACTTTCCCGATTGTACCGAGCACGGTTCCGTCTGTGTCGATGACGTACGCCGAACGGGTTGGGGCATCAAATGTTTTTCCGTACATTTTTTTCTCTACGATGGAATCTGTCGCTTTGGCGAACTTATAATCCGGGTCTGATGCAAGTGTGTAGCTTATCCCAAGTTTCTCAGCGTAATTTTTATGTGATCCGCATGTATCTTTGCTAAGAGCCACCAGATTATAGCCTTTTTCATCAAACCAGCCAGCTTCATCTGCCAGGCTCCGGTTTTGCTTGTCGCACCCGCCGGTATTGTTTCTCATGTAAACGGATACAATCGTGGGTCGGTCGAGCAGGTCACCAAAGGTTACCTCCTTTTCCTCGCCCTCCTGAACGACTTTAAGCGTAAAGTCCGTATTCATTTTTTCTCCTTCAGCAATCATAATTCAGCGTTTTTAAGTGTTGGAATGGATTGGTTCAACCCAAAACCGCGGCTCTTTCGTTCTAACATAATGCAAGCTGTATAGTATAATCATTCTCGTAATGCTTGAGCAACATCTCTTTTTTATCTTAACCCGGGATACCGGAGCAGGAGCCTTGCCACAGCTGCCACAACAATTGCATGATGCACTGTTCCGTCGTCAACCAGCTCCATAAACCGTTTTAGCGGCATTACATGCACATCAATATCTTCGTGACCGTCCGTAGCCTGCTCGCTCGTTCTCTTACAGTTTTTTGCCAGGTAAAGGTGTGTATAATTTGAAAGAATAGCCGGGTTTGAACTTGTTTCCCCCAGCTTCTCCCACTGGTCCGTCGCATAACCGGTCTCTTCCGAAAGCTCGCGCCTGGCCGCCTCAAGCGGATCTTCACCAGCATCTACCATACCGCCCGGAATCTCGAGAGTGGTTTCGTCTATCCCGTGACGATATTGCTCCACAAGAACCACCTCGTTGTTCCCGGTAAACGCAATTACATTTATCCATTCGGGGGCGTTCAGAACATAGAAATTTGCGGGCTGGCTCCCCCCGTCCGGGATCACCTTTTTTTGATTCAGAGAAAAAATGGGAGTTTCATAGACTTTCTTATCTTCTGTAACGATCCATCGCGGTTTAGAAAATGTAAACATAAATGATTGCAGTGTAGGGAATGAAAAAACGGTTAGAATTTACAAAAGATGCATTCGGTAATGAAGAAGAATTAAATGAGCTGATTGAGAGCGCATGCAACCTGATGGAAAGGATTTATGCAGAAGGTGATTATCCCAAGCTCACAGTAAAGCGGACATGGTCGGACCACAACCCGATTATAACAGGAGAGCTGGCCGTGCCAAGCGCGTATCGCTGGTATCTTACCCGGGAGCTCAGGAAGCTGGCCGATAGAGGTGCGGAGATCAAAATCTTTCCATCACGTCCGCGCATGGAGCCGAACGAACCTTCAATTTTCGATAACACCGATGAAGATGAATGGGATATCACACAAAAAAAACTGTTCCTGTTCAGCCCCGAACGGATTGATATTTCCCTTGACCGCCTGAAGCACTATACGGGCACGAACCCAAGCGATTTTCAGCGCTATATTCTATTTACCAACTACGATATGCATGTGGAGGTTTTTAAAGAACTATTCCCGGACTCCGAAGAACCCGTCCATGCCGTTCAAATGCCCGCCTACCACCATAAAATGCCCGACAATAAAGGTTTCAGCCTTGTAAACATTGGCGTGGGGCCATCCAATGCAAAAACAATTTCTGATCATGTTGCTGTGCTGCGGCCCGATGCTATGGTAATGGTAGGGCACTGCGGAGGACTTCGCAACCACCAGGATATTGGTGATTTTGTTCTTGCTACCGGGTTCATGCGCGAAGATGGGGTTCTCGATGAAATATTACCCCTAAATATTCCCATCACACCAAACCACCTGCTGAATATCTATCTGAAAGAACAACTCGATCAGCGTAAACGCAACTACCGCCTTGGCACGGTATATACCACCGCCAACCGAAACTGGGAGTTCATCAAGCGCCGGACTGTAGAGCAGATACACGTGAGCCGCAGCGTGGCCATTGATATGGAATCGGCAACAGTAGCTACTAACGGCTACCGTTACCGCATACCGTTTGCAACCCTTCTTTGTGTAAGCGACAAGCCCCTGCATGGCAAACCCAAGCTTAGCGGGGCTGCCCAAACGTTCTATCAAAACTCCAAAGAGATGCACCTCAAAATGGTTATCGACGCCATCAACCTGAGCAAGGAGTTGTACCCAGAAGGACTGCCCAACGCCAGTATCCGCGCCATTAATGAACCGCTGATGGGTGGATCATAATCATGATAACTTAAAGAAAGAGTACTGAAGGTTCAGCTTCATATTCGTACTCCTTCGGCATTCACTATTCGGTTTTCAATATTCGGCCGCTCAATCTGCCTGATTTCTTTTTTCTGCACCCTGTTGCTGAATTTGAAATATAGACTTGAGGCATCCGGATTCTATCGTCTCTAAAAAAATCTAAACTTTTTCTGTAAGGGATTGTCTGTTTTTTGCTCATACCAGAAAAATAGATCTCAATGGAGGAAGAACAATTTGATTCAGACCGGTTTCTGAACAGAAGCGTTAAGGAGATGAATCCTGAGGAGCAGCCGCGCGAAAAGCTCACAAAATACGGAGCAGCCAGTTTGTCGGATGCCGAACTTCTGGCCATTTTGCTTCGTACCGGCAGCCGGCGGATGAACGTAATACAAACGGCACATGCGCTTATTGACCACTTCAATGGCCTGCGGAACCTGGCCCGCCAAAACTGGCAGTCAGTTCGCGTAATTCCGGGTATCGCTAAAGTAAAAGCTGTAACATTAGAAGCTCTGTTTGAACTCTCCCGCAGAATTGAAGTGGCTTCGCTGGGCGAGCAGGTGGTTATTACCAGCCCGGAAGATGCCGCCGCATTTTTTGCCCCGATTCTGCGCGACCTCCACACCGAAAAATTTTATGTTGGCTTTTTAAACAACTCCAAATCACTTACCGGCTACCGGCAGGTTAGCTCCGGGGGCAGTACATCCACAATTGTTGAACCTGCTGAAGTGATGCGTCATGCTCTTCTGAACAATGCCAACAGCCTGATTCTTGCCCATAACCATCCTTCCGGACACAATAAAGAATCCGCGGCTGATGTGCGTCTTACCAAGCGGATTTCAAGTGTTGCCAAAGAGATGGGCATACCCGTGGATGACCACATCATCATTACTGGCGACACGTTTTTAAGCTTTCGCAGAAAAGGCCTTCTATAAATTTCATATGATCATTTACAGATAAATTTGTTGCTCACAATGGATCTATTATATTTGGATCAACAACGGCTAATTAATCAACTATGGACTTATCGGGATTCATCACAGCGGTGCGAAACAACGACCAGTTAGAGGCAAGCAGAATTTGTTCGGAGACAACTCCAATCCTTAAACGATATCTTCGCAAGAAGTTAGGAGCCGATCCAAACGATGCTGAAGATGCCATACAGCGCATGTTCGAGTATATTATCAATAAGATCAGGGAAGAAGAGTTTGAAAATCCGAAAGGTATCCTTTCATACATGCTCAAGACCTGCCGCCATAACTACATTAAAATTGTTCAGGACAGAGAGCAAATCGACTATGATTATGTAGAGGAGCGTCTCTACTCCAATCCCGTTCAAATCTGGGACCTGGTTAACAAGGAAAATCAGAGTATTCTCAGGCAGTGTGCGCAACAACTGCGAAAAGGATACAGGGAGTTTATTAACTACTTTTTCAGCTTTCCGAATGCCTCAACCAGAGATGTTGCCGAACATTTCGACATCAGCGTAAATAATGCATGGACCCGCAAACACAGGGTCATCAACAAACTGCATGACTGCGTGAAGTCTAACACTTAAAAAAAATTTAAAAAAAAGTGTAAGGAATTGCCTGAAAAGTGATCATACCTATGGAGCTTACTATCAAGGAATAGAATAGAATGACTGAAAAAGAGATCATCATACAGATTACACGATATATTAATGGCGATCTAAACTACCGGGAGGAAGATCAGCTCTGGGTGGAATTTCTGAAGAACCCTCACTACTACCACCTTTTTGAAACAGAACTAAACCTTGCCGATCTCTATCAAAATAAGAACTTCAGGCTGGATCAGGATGATGCCGTTGTGCGGGAACCGGTCCGTCTTTACAAGGTTTGGATAACGGCCGCTGCTGCACTATTAGTTGCCGCTGCCCTTTTTCTTTTTTCTGTTCGCTCAGGCGATTCACCCTCCGATTTCGCAATGTCGGCCATAGATACAACTGAACTGCTCGGAGGAACAGTTCTGCGAAGCGAGGATCCGGAACACTCTCCGCAGACCGACCGCGATATAAACCGCGCCATTGCTCTCGCCTTTAATGGTGAAGAAGAGCGCGCCCAGCAGCGGTTCCTGCAGATCCTCGAGCAACCTGTTCCGGCTATTCAGGAATTTCGGATTTTATATAATCTTGGCATTTTGGCTTATAATGATGGCAGTATTGACCTGGCGGCTGAGTATTTTGAGGCCGTACATGAATCATACGATACCGCAGAGGCCGAAGATGAGTATCTCCGGGAAAATATTCGTTGGTATTTGGCAAATATTTACCTCCTGCAGGGAGAAAAAGATCAGGTATTACAACTGCTCAACCAGCTGGTTAAAAGTGAGAGTATTCACGCAGAGGAAGCAAACCGGGTATTAGCGAACATTAACTCCTGATCACCCGAAAAATATCCCATATTTTTTGAACCGGATTCTTAATTTAGCCCGTCTCCCCGGTCAACAATTCGGTTCTCTTCATCAATAAAGCCTTCAAAGCGTGCCAGCTGAATGATGGTTGTAGACAACAGCTGATCTATATTGATAGCCGATGATTTGAGCCATTTATGGGTATCGCGGTCTTCGGGGTATTTTTCAATACACTCTTCGGTGTATTCTTCAAACTCGCGAACCATTTGGAGTATATCTATGAGCTTCTGCGGGCACTGGCACTCAATCATATCCGCATGCTTCTCGAGCTCCGTTACGGCTTCTTTGCTGATTTGATTGCCATCTTGTACTGTAATGTTCATTTGGTAAAAGTTTGGGTATCGTTATGTTAATTTGTGGGTAACAGCCAGTATGTATGAACCGGTTGAGCTTTACCCTTTAGCTTTTTCAAGGGCATTTTTTGGAATTTAAAACTTCCGCCTGTCCGATCAACTGTGTCTTTCGATGCAAGTGTGTCTACCGCAAAGTATTTCGTCAGCGACTCTATTCTTGAAGCTGTATTTACAGTATCTCCAAGTATGGTTTTTTGCGTGATAACACCGGTTGTGATATTGCCAAAGGCAACTTCGCCGGTGTGAATTCCCACCCCGATATTTATAACAATCTCTTCCTGTTTGTAGCGGTCGGTATTGATAAGCACCAGGCGTTTGCGCAAATCCAAAACTGCTTTACACGCATCTTTGGCGTGATTATCGGGCGAATTCTGTACTCCAAAATGAGCCAGAAATCCATCTCCTGTAAACCGGTCTACAGTACCGCCGTTTTTTTCAACTTCATTCCCGAGTACGGCCAGCACATCATTTGCAAAACGAATGGCTTTTTTCGGATCCTGATTTTCAAAAAGAACCGTGAAATTGCGAATATCACAGAACATGACCGACGCATCACAAACAAGAACTTCCATTAATTAAAGCTACTCCCATTTATTTTTCTCAAAAATAGCTATTTTCTTCCTTTACAGACAACTATTCGAGAACGGAACAATCAGTATATCCGGAACAGGGGGTACCTGCAAATGCTTTTTGCCAACCCTATCACCTGTAATAACAAGTATATTCCGCCCTGTTTTAAAGCTCTGAAAACAGGCACACAAAATGGTTGTGAAATGTAAAAATCTATTATCCGGGCAAAAAATCGCGTCCGGAACGTGCCACAGGACTCTTTGTACGCTTTGCATGATCCATCAAAACCAAATGGGTTGATCGCGGGGTCTCTCCTTTTTTCCTCTTAACCCGTTTATACGATCCATCCTCATTCATAATCCATCGCTGTATGTTGTCATTTATATAAACTCCAAGCATAAATTGCAGATACTCTTTTAGTCCCGGGTCTTCAATAGGTACAAGCACCTCCACCCTTGCATCCAGGTTTCTGTGCATCCAGTCGGCTGATCCGATCCAGTATCTTTTTTTTCCGGAATTGTAGAAATAGTAGACGCGGGAGTGTTCCAGAAACCGCCCGATTATAGAGTGAACCCTGATATTCTCGCTCATACCTTTCCGGCCCGGTATCAGCCGGCATACTCCCCGTACAATCAGGTCGATCTGCACACCTGACTGTGAAGCCTCGTAGAGCTTGTGGATGGTTCGGGGGTCTTCAAGACTGTTCATCTTTGCAATAATTTTTGCTTCCCGTCCCTCCTTAGCCTCCTTAATTTCATGATCAATCAGGTTTTCAACCGACGAACGCATATACCGGGGTGCAACAAACAGTTTATTGTAGGCCTGGTCAGGTGCATAACCGGTAAGCAGGTTGAACACATCCGTTACATCCGAGGCAATGACCCGATCAGAGGTAAACAGCCCAAGATCTTCATAAAGCTGTGCGGTATGCGGGTGGTAGTTCCCTGTACCGATATGAATATACCGCTGAAGTTCGCCGCCCTGCTCCCGAACCACCATCGTCATTTTGGAGTGAATTTTTAAACCCGCAATACCGTAGGAAACGTGTACCCCGGCTTTCTCCAGCTTTTGAGCCCACGAAATATTACGCTCCTCATCAAACCGGGCCTTCAATTCTACCAGCACGGCTACCTGCTTACCCTCACCTGCAGCCCTCATGAGCGCGTGCATCAGGGGAGAGTCGCTGGATGTGCGATACATTGTCTGTTTAATGGCAAGTACACCGGGATCTTCAGCGGCCTCCTCCACAAAGCGTTGTGTAGAAGTTTCGAAGCTGTGGTAGGGATGGTGAACCATAAAATCCCCCTTGCTGATAACATCAAAGATATTCGGTGCATCCTCCTCCAATTCGTGGCGGAGAACCGGGTGAAGCGTGGGAACCCATTTCCCGTATCGCAAATGGTTCAGACCTTTAAGATCATACAGTTGTGTACAGTCAGCCAGACCGATGGGCCCTTCCATTTCAAACAGGTCCTTCTTTTTAATTTTCAAATTTTCCATCAGGTATTGCTTCAGGTCGTCCGGCATATTTTTATCGATTTCCAGGCGCACAATTTCTGCAAACCGGCGCTCCCTCAACTCATCCTCTATCATTTCGAGCAGGTCATCGGCCTCCTCATCCTGGCGCTCAAGGTCCGCATTACGGGTTACCCTGAAGAGGTTACTTGAAAGAATCTGCATTCCCGGGAAAAATCGCTGAATATTTCCTGTAATGATGTCGCTGACCGACACAAGTATAGTCTGTTTTTGAGACCCTTTCAATGAAATCCATCGCGGCCGGTTGGAGGGAATTTTTACCCGTGCAAAATGAACATTACTTTCATTCGGGCTTTTCAGCTTTACGGCCAGCGACCGGCTTTTATTAGAGATAAACGGAAAAGGATGCGCTTCGTCAACTGCAAGCGGGGTGATCATTGGATAGAGCTGTGAATCGAAATATTCCGTAGCTTCCTGCTTAAGGTTTTGGGGAAGTTCGTTATAGCGCACAATTGCCACTCCCTCCTTTTCCAGAAGGGGGAGCAGATCATTAAAATAGCAGTTCCTGTATGCGCGAATCATTCGAAGCACATCTTTTCGAACCTGTTTTAACTGCTGCTCGGGGGTGCGGCCGTCAACCGATAGCTCCGTAACCCCGGCGTGCAGCTGCCGTTTGAGCCCGCCAATACGCTTCTGGAAAAACTCATCCAGGTTAGAACAGACAATTCCAATAAATTTAATCCGCTCCAGAAGTGGTACCTCAGGATCTTCCGCCTGTGCCAGGACCCGCCAGTTGAAATTCAGCCAGCTAAGTTCATAGTTTAAAAAATAGTCTGAACCGGTTGGATACTCCGCACTTAAAGAAGAACCGGACTCAGTGGATTTACGAGGTTTAATATCTTTATTTTCCACACCATCAATCTTACGGTCGCCTTCGGATGTAATGTGCTGATTTTTTGATTTTTTTTTGGAAGCCATCAAATTGGATTTGAGTCTGAACCTGCTATTTCCGTCTAATTTAGCTATTATTGATTAACTAAGTATTAACTGATTTCATAGTGTCATTGCCGTGCAAAACCCCCTTTTAGACCCCGAAGAACAGGAGCCTGTCGTGGAAGAGACACTTCGTCCCTCCTCTTTACAGGAATTTGTGGGGCAGCAGAAAGTTATCTCGAATCTACATGTATTTATCAAAGCGGCAAAAAAGCGTGGTGAAGCGCTGGATCATGTGATCCTTTCAGGCCCGCCCGGCCTCGGCAAAACCACCCTGGCCTACATCATTTCAAGAGAGATGGGGGTTCAGATCAAACCTACCACAGGTCCGGTACTGGAAAAACCGGGAGACCTGGCCGGGATGCTCACCAACCTGGAGGAAGGTGATGTTCTCTTTATTGATGAAATCCACCGGCTGAACCCGGTTATTGAAGAGTATCTCTACTCGGCTATGGAGGATTACAAACTCGACATTGTGATCGACTCCGGCCCCAATGCCAGGAGTGTCCAAATTGACCTGAACCGGTTTACACTTGTTGGAGCAACAACACGAAAAGGCCTTCTAACGGCACCGCTAAGGGCTCGCTTTGGAATTGACATGCGCCTGGATTACTACGATGCCGATCTGCTGCAGCGAATTGCGCTGCGCACGGCACATATCCTCAATTTTGGCATCACTGAAACCGGTGCCCGCGAGATTGCCCGGCGAAGCCGCGGAACCCCCCGTATCGTAAATAAGCTGCTTCGCCGAACGCGCGATTTCGCCCAGGTAGACGGCCTCGACACCATCACCGACGCCATTGCCGATAAAGCGCTCAACGCACTTGATGTCGATAAAAATGGCCTCGACGAGATGGACATCCGGATTCTTAAAGTAATTATCGAAAACTATAAAGGCGGGCCGGTGGGCCTTGGCACACTCGGCGTTGCCGTGGGCGAAGACAAGGGAACCATCGAGGAGGTGTATGAACCGTTTCTCATCAAAGAAGGTTTTATGCAGCGAACTCCCAAAGGGCGGGTTGCCGCACCGAAGGCCTACCGCTACCTTGGCATTTCACCGCAGGCCTCCGAAAATGACCTGTTTGGCAGTAATGGTTAATTAGACATTTAGAATAAGTTTAATCTTTCATCCGTAATTTATTCCCCTAATTTCCTAATCAACAAATTAACTAACTCTCTTATCAACTAAACGCCAATCTCTCCACAGCCGTGTGAATCAAAAGAATATTTTGTACTTTTGGTGCTTCATTGATCCGAATTAAAAACTACTTTTTTAGAATTAAATGAAACATCTATTTACGTCTGAATCCGTTTCTGAAGGACACCCCGATAAAGTTGCCGACCAAATTTCTGATGCTATTCTCGACGCTATGCTCAAAGACGATCCCGATTCGCGCGTGGCAGTGGAAACCATGGTAACCACCGGGCTTGCGGTAGTTTCCGGTGAAGTGGATACTGAATCGTATGTAGATGTTCAGGAAATTGTTCGCGATGTGATTCACGAGATTGGCTACACGAAAGCCAGCTACCGGTTTGATTCAAAATCCTGCGGAGTGCTTACATCAATCCACCAGCAGAGTGCCCACATCGCTCAGGGCGTGAATGCCAGCGTTGAAAAAGAGCAGGGTGCCGGCGACCAGGGCATGATGTTTGGATACGCAACCGATGAAACAGATGCATTCATGCCCATGACCCTTCAATATTCGCATCAGCTGCTGAAAACACTGGCTCATATCCGCAAGGAAACAGCCCTCATGTCCTACCTCGGACCGGACAGCAAGAGCCAGGTAACAGTGGAATATGATCAGAACAATCAGCCCAAGAGAATTGATACTATCGTTATTTCCACACAGCACGATGAGAATGTGGATCAAGCCGAAATAAAATCTGACATAAAGAAACACCTTATATCTGCCGTAATCCCTGCTGATTTGATGGATACAGAAACCATCCTTCATGTAAATCCAACGGGGAAATTTGTGATTGGCGGACCACATGGCGATACCGGTTTGACCGGCCGGAAAATTATTGTGGATACCTACGGCGGTAGAGGCGCACACGGCGGCGGAGCATTCAGCGGAAAAGACGCCTCTAAAGTTGACCGGAGTGCAGCTTATGCTACCCGGCATGTTGCCAAAAACGTGGTTGCAGCCGAACTCGCCGAGGAGTGCCTGGTGCAGGTTGCCTACGCAATAGGTGTTTCAGATCCGGTATCTATTAATGTTAACACCTATGGAACTGGCAAAGTCAGCGATTTAGAACTCGCCCGTGCCATCAGTAAAACCTTCGACCTCACACCGGCAGGGATTATCAAAAGGCTGGAGCTAAAAACTCCCGGATTTAAAAAAACAGCAGCCTACGGGCATTTTGGACGGAATGAGTTTACCTGGGAAAAGCTCGACTACGTAGATGAAATTGCAAATGCGGTCAGTTAAGTAGGGTACGAAAGAGGCGGACCCTACATCCGCCCTTTTAAATCGACGAAAATTATGGTACAATTAGGGCCTGAAACTCCAATAAACCGGGCTCTATTTATGAACCATATCCGATTCTTTTTTACACTTACATTTCTTTTCGCATTTCTGGCCCTGCCGCCTCTCACCTTCGGGCAGGATCAACCGGTTGCTTTTACCGGTGCCGAAATTATCACCGTTACCGGAGATCCTGTTGAAAACGGGGTTTTAATCATCCGGGACGGAAAAATTACAGATGTTGGCACAGCCGGCTCCGTGAATATTCCCCGGAATGCTGAAACAGTAGACGTAAACGGCCAGGTAATCATGCCGGGGTTGGTAGACAGTCACTCCCACATTGGCGAAGGTGATGGCGGCGACCAGTCATCTGCCCTGCACCCTGATGTACGTATCATGGACACCATCAACCCAAAGAGCGATTCATTTAAACGTGCGCTCTCAGGCGGCATCACCACTGTAAATATTATGCCGGGATCTGGTCACCTGATGAGCGGCCAAACAGTGTATCTGAAGCCAAAAGAGGCCAACACGATTGAAGATATGCTGGTTTATACGGATGAAGAAGCCGGGATTTACGGCGGCCTCAAAATGGCCAACGGCACCAACTCCATTCGCCCGGGAGGCGGTCCCTTTCCCGGCACGCGGGCACGATCCTCCGCACTGGTGCGCAACCTCTATGTGAAAGCGCAGGAGTACAAAGCAAAAGTGGATGCTGCAAATGGAAATCCGGACGACATGCCTTCCAGGGATCTGCAAATGGAGACTTTAATAGAAGTGCTGGAGGGAAAGCGTATTGTTCATAATCACACGCACCGGCACGACGACATTTTAACAGCAATACGGCTGGCGGATGAATTCGGCTACCGAATGGTACTCCATCATGTAAGCGAAGGCGGACAGGTGGCCGACGAAATCGCCGAAAGCGGTTATCCCTCTTCCATTATTGTACTCGACTCTCCCGGCGGCAAGCACGAGGCCATCAATCTCGACTATGAAATCGGCCCCAAACTGGAAGAAGCCGGAGCTGAATTTGCTTATCACACTGATGACGGAATTACCGACTCAAGGCTCTTTTTGAGATCCGGCGCGTTTGGCATCCGGGCCGGCATGAGCCGCCAAAAAGCCCTGGAGGCACTCACCATTGCAAACGCGAGAATGCTTGACCTTGAAGATCGTGTTGGCTCGCTTGAAGAAGGGAAAGATGCCGATTTTATTATTTTAAACGGAGATCCATTCAGCGTTTACACACAGGTACAACAAACCTGGATAGACGGGAAAAAAGAGTGGGACCGAGAAAACCCGGACGACCAAAAATATGGTGTTGGCGGGGAAGATGTGTTTAACAGTTCGGCTGTTCACCATCACGACTATAAAGGAGGACACTGACCATGAATAACCTAATCAATCAAACCTGCTTAAATACGTCTCCATTTTTTCAACCCATACCTCTGCCTGTTATGCTACGCAATTTTATATTTTTTCTGCTTTTGACTCTGGCGGCCCTCCCTGCTACCGCACAACAAATTGCCATTAAAGGTGAAACCGTTCACACCAGCGCGGGGGATCCCATTTCCGATGGAGTCGTGCTGGTGAATGATGGGGTTATTGAACAGGTTGGCCCCGCCTCAAGCGTGCAAATACCTTCCGGCTACGACGTGCACGAAGCGGAGGTGGTTACTCCCGGGTTTATCGATGCGCACTCCGTTGTGGGCCTTGCGGGAATTTACAATGTGGATGCCGACCAGGATCAGCTTGAATTATCGGATGCCATTCAGCCGGACCTTCGGGCTATCGACGGCTATAACGCCCGCGAAGAACTTGTGGGTGTTTTGCGTGACCTTGGGGTGACCACCGTACACACAGGTCATGGCCCGGGTGCGGTGATCAGCGGCCAGACCATGATTGTGAAGACCACAGGACGCACTGTAGAGGAGGCTCTTGTGGATTCCACTACAGCCCTTGCTATGACTTTAGGCTCGGGTGTTCGAAGTAACTTTGATAGCCCCGGTACGCGGTCCAAAGCAATTGCCCAATTACGCCAACAACTCGTAGCGGCTCAGGAATATATGGAAGGTGATGGCGATCAGCCGCGCGACCTTGCCAAAGAGGCACTTGTAAAACTATTAAACGGTGAGATTTATGCGCTGATTACCGCTCACACCTCTCACGACATTATGACCGCCCTGCGGCTGCAGGAAGAGTTTGGGTTCAGGCTGCTGCTTGATGGTGCTGCAGAAGCGTATATGGTGATGGATGAAATTAAGGAGGCCGGCGTTCCGGTGATTATTCACCCCACGATGATGCGTACCGGCGGCGATGGCGAAAATGCCTCGTTTGAAACAGCCGGTAAACTTGCAGATGCCGGAATTCCCGTAGTTTTTCAAAGCGGATACGAGGCCTACGTCCCGAAAACACGGGTTGTCCATTTTGAAGCAGCCATTGCGGTAGCAAACGGGATGGAGTACCGCCACGCTATGGATGCCCTCACGATAGATGCCGCCCGCGTACTTGAAATAGACGATCGAACCGGGTCCCTGGAACGCGGCAAAGAGGCCGACATCGCCCTGTTTAACGGCGATCCTTTTGAGTATACCACAACCACCCGGTCGGTACTCATCGGCGGGCAAGTTGTTTATAACGAAGAGGAATAACACGTTACATTTGGTGCCGGTTCATAGTGGCAGTAGGATTCAGTGAATCCCTCTGTCTTGGCTCCCGTTATTGAGAGCCCTTATTTCCTTTCGTTTGGGAGTTGGAGAATCTTTATCTTTT
>JAWLEH010000204.1:0-3780 GCA_041686215.1 Balneolaceae bacterium
TTAAAATTTATGATCTGCAGGACACAGATCTTACAGAAAGTTGCCGCGAAGACACGACGTCAAAAAGACTCATTATCGAATTACAGTACCGAAGTACTAAGTGACGCCAGGGCCCTGGTGCCCTGGTAGCTACCAGTGACAGATTGGAATTTAGTTATTTGATATGCCTGAATTGTAATGGCTTTGAGTCAGATCTCCCCTCTGAGGGGAGATCACCCTGTTCGTTTAGAACAGGGGGTGAGGGGTGTTCACAAACTTGATGACTGGCTCGAAGCCAGATGGTCTGGGAGGAATAGTAGCCCTACACTCCTCCCCACGCGAATCGCGTGGTACTCCCCTCAAGCCACACTTGGTACCGATCCTTCGGTGGGGAGAATTATCCCTGTCACTTCTTAAATGATGTTGCCCGGTTTTTGGGGCAAAATTAGTTGCTGCCAGTGACATTTCTTAATAAAACATGAATTCAATTCACCTCACACTCACGCAATAGCTGCTTCTGCACGATGGATCAGGGCTGCCTGTGCAGCGGCAAGCCGGGCTACGGGAACCCTGTATGGTGAGCAGGATACGTAATCGAGGTTTTGTTCGTAGCAGAACGCCACACTCTTTGGTTCTCCGCCATGCTCACCGCAAATACCCACCTTCAACTCCGGTTTCTGTTTTCTTCCATTCCGGGTGGCCATCTCAACAAGCTGTCCCACGCCTTCCACATCCAGTACCTGGAACGGATCTTCCTGCAGCAATCCCTCTTTCAGATATTCTCCGAGGAATTTTCCGGCATCATCACGGCTGTACCCAAAGGTCATCTGGGTCAGGTCGTTCGTGCCAAAGGAGAAAAACTCCGCTTCTTTTGCAATCTGATCTGCCACCAGGGCAGCCCGGGGTATCTCTATCATGGTGCCTACTTTGTAGCCTATCGAGTCACCAAGTTCTTCAAACACCTGTTTTGCCGTTCGGTCTATAACCAACCGCTGACTTCGAAACTCTTGCGGAGTACCGATCAGCGGCACCATGATTTCCGGGTAGACTTCGCCTCCTTTATTTTTCAATTCGATGGCAGCTTCGATAATGGCACGTGTCTGCATCTCTGTAATTTCCGGATATGTTATGCCAAGGCGGCATCCCCTGTGGCCAAGCATAGGGTTGAACTCTTTGAGCGATCGCACGATACGCGCGAATTTCTCCGGTTTCATGCCAAGTTCTTTTGCAACCCTTTTGATTTCATCAGGCTCATTGGGTAAAAACTCGTGCAGCGGCGGATCAAGCAGCCGAACCGTTACAGGATGTCCATCCATCACCTCAAAAATTTCGAGAAAATCCTTCTTTTGGTAAGGCAGAAGGTCCATTAGAGCATTTTTTCGCTCCTCTTCACTTTCCGAAACAATCATACGGCGCATTGCGGTAATTCGCTCTTCGCCAAAAAACATATGTTCAGTTCGGCACAATCCAATACCTTCCGCGCCAAATTCCAGCGCTTTTGCTGCATCGTCCGGGCTGTCCGCATTTGTACGTACCTTCATATCCCGGAACTGGTCAACCCACTCCATAAAGGTTTTGTAGTTCTGATCCATCTCCGGCTTCACAACATCTCTTTTCCCTTCAAACACCGTTCCTTTCGATCCGTCGATTGAAATCCAGTCGCCTTCATGAATCGTTACCTTACCATTTGTAAACGATTGATTGTCGTAGTTAATCACGATATCATCGCAGCCGGCAACGCAAGGTTTGCCCCAACCCCGGGCTACGACTGCGGCATGACTTGTCATACCCCCGCGTGAGGTTAAAATACCTTCTGAAGCCGACATACCGCCCACATCTTCCGGGCTGGTTTCTATTCTTACCATGATAACAGGTGAACCTTGCGCTGCCATCTCTTCGGCATGGTCGGATTCAAAAACCACCTTACCGACAGCTGCTCCCGGCGATGCCGGCAGGCCGGATCCCAGCACTGAGTCATCATTCTCTGCAGATTCATCAATCTGGGGATGCAGAAGCTGATCCAGATGGTTGGTTTCAACGAGAGATTTCACCGCCTTCCGGCGATCAATCAGCCCCTCTTCCACCATGTCAACCGCTATCCTGATTGCAGCCTGACCTGTTCGCTTCCCTGTACGGGTTTGCAGGATGTAGAGCGTATGCTTCTGGATTGTAAACTCGATATCCTGCATATTTTGATAGTGGACCTCCAGTTTTTTTGAAAGGTGATGCAGCTCATCATACATGTCGGGCATGATCTCCCTGAGTTTTTCAATATCCTGCGGAGTCCTGGTTCCGGCAACCACGTCCTCACCCTGCGCATTTATCAAAAACTCTCCATATAGTTTGTTTTCACCATTTGAAGGATTTCTGGTAAAACACACACCTGTTGCACAATCATCACCCATATTTCCATACACCATCGCCTGCACGTTCACACCGGTACCGAGCAAGCCGGTAATGTGGTTAATCTTTCGATATTTCACGGCCCGGTCGCTGTTCCATGATTCAAATACGGCGTTGATCGCAAGCTCGAGCTGTTCACTTGGTTCCGATGGAAACATATAGCCGGTCGATTTGCGATACACGGCTTTGTAGCGATCCACCAGTTCCTTCAAATCTTCGGCATTAAGGTCTGTATCTACTCTTGCATTTTTTTCAGTCTTAATTTTCTCGATCGCATCCTCAAACTTTTGATGAGAGATACCCATCACCACGCATCCAAACATATCTATAAAACGGCGGTAGCTGTCGTAGGCAAAGCGTTCATTCCCTGTGTGATGCGAAAGGGCTTCCACAGTATCGTCATTCAGCCCCAGGTTCAGCACGGTATCCATCATTCCCGGCATCGATTTGGCAGCACCTGATCGGACCGAAAGCAGCAGCGGGTGCTCCGAATCGCCTAACTGCATATCCATTTTATTTTCGATAAAAGAGACTCCATCTTTCACCTGCTTTTTGAGTCCATTCGGCCAAACCGAATTGTTAGATGAGTAATAGTGGCATGCTTCTGTGGAGATTGTAAATCCGGCTGGTACAGGCAAGCCTATCGTTGACATTTCCGCCAGGTTTGCTCCCTTTCCACCCAAAAGCTCCTTCATTGTTTTATCACCTTCAGCTTCTCCATCGCCAAATGTATACACATGCTTTTCCCTGTTCTCTTTAGTCATAATAATCTCCTCTTATATTTATCTTATTGACAACAGTTTCAAATCTTAGTATTAAATATAAACCGTAATTGTTAGGAATGTATGAAACAGACCCACATATCTGTAAATTTTAGTACTGCTTGAAATCTGGTTTTATCGATATGGATTTTAAAAAAATTACTGCGCTTTAGTTTATGAATAAGCTTTAGCAACTATGAGCAATGCATCCTGCAAAGTGATTTTAGAGAGAGGATAAGAAGGACGTTCCTTCAGTTTATTCCAGGTGTTTGCAGAATACGGAAATTTTTGAATGTAAAGTATTGAGAGGTAGTGGGGTAGATGTGAAACAACGCAGGAAGATGCTGTGGCAGGCAAGGGCAAGCGATGAGATTGAATGCCAAAAGGGGATAGCTGAGAAATCTGTGTTCAGTTACATATCCATTGGCATCTATTATCCTGCCCGGGAAAAATACTAAAAAAAGAAGTTTCACTTAAGGCACACCGGAGTAACAGCAGGCCTGAGATTAGAGGGCAATATAATCCATCTTAGGAAACCCGGTTCCATACTATTTGTCACACTCTTTACATTCCAGCATTTTTCCCAATTTTGAGCGTCGCCCGTCTTTCGTAACAACCCACGGCCGAAGCTGCCAGG
>JAWLEH010000077.1:0-16425 GCA_041686215.1 Balneolaceae bacterium
ATTAAATCCCTCTCTACTAATATAGAGAGGGATATAGGGTGAGTTGAAACATAGATCCTGAATTATTTAATCGGTATGCAAGGCGTACACATTGATACTGGCGCAAGCGTCCGCTTGTGCTATTTTATTACTGTATCCAGCTTAATTTATCATCAACTCTGCCAGCAGTTCCGGAATACACGGAACAGTCTTGCAGGTTGATTCGGCTTAAATCACATCTTTCACGATTGACTCCTGTTTTTACTAAATACTTTGATATTTTAAACAGCTTTCGGATTCGAATAACAAAATTAAAACCTATTTCAACTATGAAAATTGCGATCAACACAGGTGGCGGGGATGCTCCGGGATTAAATGCGGCCATTCGGGCGGCCACACTTGCAGCCCATAAACGTGGCTGGGAGGTCGTTGGAATTCAAAACGGGTACGGATCCCTTTATTCAGATCAGCCGTTTATCCCGCTCACACCAGATAAAGTGAGAGGCATCACCATGATAGGCGGAACCATTCTGGGTACGGCCAACCGCGGCAACCCGTTCGAAATGCCCTATCAAAAAGAAGACGGCAGCTGGGGCCTGGATGACCGGTCTGATGAAGTGATGGAGATCTTTCAAGAGCACGGTGTTGAAGCCCTGATAGCTATTGGCGGCGACGGGTCGATGCGAATCGCGGACAAACTCACTAAAAAGGGCCTCAATATTGTGGGGATCCCCAAAACTATTGATAATGACATCTGGGGATGCGACATCACACTTGGGTTTGATACGGCCGTGACCACCGCTACGGAAGCTATCGATAAACTGACCACAACTGCGGAAGCGCACCAGCGCATTATGGTAGTTGAAGTGATGGGACGCTATGCCGGCTGGATTGCCCTTCATTCAGGGCTTTCAGCATCAGCCGACGTAATTTTAATTCCTGAAATTGAATACCAATTTGAATCGATCGTAAAAAAGATCAAAGAACGCGAATCCAACGGGCGTTACTACACGATCGTTGTGGTTGCGGAAGGCGCTGTGGAAGTAGGTAAAACCCACTTTGTGAAGGGAAAAACCCTGGGACAGAGTGAGCAGCTCGGAGGTGCCGATGAATATATTGCTAACAAACTGAGCGAGCTGACCGGTAAAGAATCCCGGTCCATTGTTCTGGGACATCTGCAGCGGGGAGGAACACCCAGCACCTACGACCGTCTGATCTCCCTTCGGTTCGGTGCTAACGCAATCCGTGCCATTGAAGAAAAGGATTTCAACAAGCTTGTGATCCTGAAAGAGAACCGCATCCAGCGAATTCCGATCTCCGATGTGGCCAACAAAATGAAACTGGTGCCCCTGGATGGGGATACCCTGCAAACTGCCAGGGATATCGGGATTAACTTTGGGGATGAGCATTAGGCAATTTTACATCCCAGCCAGCTCATTCAGGGATTGACAGATATTCGATATTCAGTGTTCGATATTCGACATTCGTTATTAAAAATTCAGTGTTCGAAATGTATTGACCCTCTCAGGCGAGGATTATGAATATGTAACATCCACCTCAAAACTCCATTCGCTGAATTCTGACTGCGTTTAAGATGGCCAGCAGAGCTACACCGACATCTGCAAATACGGCCTCCCAAAGTGTTGCAAGTCCAAATGCCCCCAGGATCAAAACCAGAATTTTTACGCCCAATGCCATGCCAATATTTTGCCACACAATGTTTCGGGTAGCTTTGCCAATCTTAATTGCCGTAGCCAGTTTTGTTAACTGATCGGTCTGAATCACCACATCGGCAGTTTCCACAGCCACATCACTGCCCATGGCCCCCATCGCAATTCCAACATCACTGATAGCAAGCACGGGTGCATCATTAATTCCGTCACCGACATATACGGTAACACCGGGGAATCTCTTTTTAATCTCCTCCAATTTGTTTGCTTTCTCCCCGGGTAGCAGATCGCCATATACATGGCCAATTTTCAGTGAGTTCCCCACTTCCTCAGCGATAGCCTGCTTGTCTCCGCTAAGCATTGCGGTTTGATTCACCCCTGATTTTCGCAGTTCCTTAATCGCACCCGCTGCATCTCTTTTCAGTTCATCCGAAATTGTAACCATACCTGCGTGCTGCCCGTCGATTGCGATATGTACAACGGAAGCGGACAATTCTTCCCTGGCACCATTGGTGGCAATCTGTTCTTTTTCCATAAGTTTCTTGCTGCCGACCAAAACCCTCCTGCCGTTGATACTTGTGCGAAGTCCATACCCCGGAATCTCTTCCTGTTTTTCTACAGCTGGTTGACTTGATACCGTTCCGTTCATGTTACCTAACTCTTTGTCAGCAAATGCAGTGATCGCTTTTGCCACTGGATGCGTGGAGTTTTTTTCCACGGCTTGCAGAATAGTAAGAAGTTCCTCCCGGTCTATGGAAATCGTATCTACACTGCTGACCTCAAAAGTACCCTTTGTGAGTGTGCCGGTTTTATCAAATACCACCGTTTTAACCGATCGCAAGGCATCCAGAAAATTACCTCCTTTCACCAGGATACCATTTCTGGATGCCGCTCCAATCCCGCCAAAATATCCCAGGGGAATTGAGATCACCAGTGCACACGGACATGAAATCACCAGGAAAACCAGCCCGCGGTAGAGCCACTCCTCAAATACGTAACCACTAACAAAAAATGCAGGGACCACCACTAACAGTGCGGCAAGGAAAACCACGGCCGGTGTGTAAACCTTGGCAAACGATCGAATAAATAGCTCCGTCTTTGCTTTGCGTGAAGCGGCATTTTGTACCAGTTCAAGAATCCTGGCGATGGAGCTGTCCCGATACAATTTTGTCACTTCAATCTCAATTACGCGGGTGAGGTTTATCATCCCGGAGAGCACAGTATCATCTGTTTCAAACCGGCGGGGTTTGCTTTCGCCGGTCAGCGCCGATGTATCGAACGAGGCCCGGCCACTGAGTAACCTCCCGTCCAGCGGCACACGCTCACCCGGTTTTACGCGCACGATTTCACCGGTTTCAACAGACTCAGGAGCCACAGACAGAAAGTTCCCATTTCGTTTCACCTGGGCTTGATTTGGCCGCACATCCAGCAGTGCCCTGATATTTTGACGTGCACGGTTGGCTGCCCCCTGCTGAAACGCCTCGCCTACCGAATAGAAAAGCATAACCGCCACGCCTTCCGGGTATTCTCCGATTAAAAATGCACAGATCGTGGCCAGGCCCATCAAAAAAAACTCCGTAAATATATCCCCGTTTTTTATAGATATCACTGCCTGTTTCAGCACAGGAAGACCCACCGGAAGATAAGCCAACCCATACCAGGTGAGTCTGAGTGCTCCCGTGAACCAGGCAATCTGGAGTACATAATCAGCTACCAGGCCTGCAAAAAGCATCAAAAAACTAACGGTAGGTTTCCAGTGTTTCAGCCAGCTATTGGTTTCTGATGACTGTTCCCTGGTTTCTGATCCCGGTACCGTACAGCAGGCGTCGGGCTGTTGTTTATCTGATGTTTTCATTCTTACTGAATGTCTGATTGCGCTATTTAATTACCAGAAAATTACAGACTAACACAGTGCAACAGTATTGCAAAGTTCAGGCATTGCAGGAGGCGCACAACCCATTGATTACGAAATTTCCGGAGATAGCCTTAAAGTTTTCAGGCAGGTCAACTACGGGAACAGAAAGATGAGGAAAGCAATAGGTTTCTTCACACCCATTGCAGTAAAAATGGACATGGGTGTCATCGGGGTAGCTACAGGTACAATCATCTGGACAGAGCGCATACTTAGTGCTGCCACTTTCATCGTTTATTTGATGAACCAGGCCATGTTCCCGGAAGGTCTTCAGCGTTCGGTAAAGCGTTGTGCGGTCTGACTTCGGCAGGTTTTCTTCCAGATCCGATAAACTGACGGCCGCCCTCTTTTTTTCCAGAACATTTAAAACCCTCAGCCGCATAGCGGTGGGTTGAATATGTCTGCTCTGCAGTTTTTGATTGTTATCTGTGGATTTTATCATGCAGTAAACTTAATGAAGATCCCGTGAAACATCCGAGCCGGATCCACCCCGAAGAACGTCAAAATCGGCGCCTTTATCCGCCTGTTGAACGTGATCAAGATATATTTTGGTATAACCGCGGCTTGTGACAGGTTTCGGAGGCTCCCAGGCAGATCTGCGTTTTTCCAGCTCCTCTTCAGGCACATCCAGGGTAAGTTTTCGGTTAGCAACATCCAGCTCGATCATATCCCCGTTCTGAACCAGGGCAAGTGTTCCTCCTATAGCCGATTCCGGCGCTATATGCAGTACAACGGTTCCATAGGCTGTTCCGCTCATGCGTCCGTCTGAGATTCGTACCATATCGCGAACCCCTTTCTGTATAAGTTTTGACGGAAGGTCCACATTGCCCACTTCGGGCATTCCGGGATACCCTTTTGGCCCCACTCCTTTCAACACAATCACGCACGACGCATCGATATCCAAATCGGGATCATCAATTCGTTCGTGGTAGTCTTCAATCGTTTCAAAAACCACCGCCCTGCCGCGGTGCTGCATCAGTTCTTTGGTTGCAGCAGACGGTTTGATCACCGCGCCATTTTCGCAAAGGTTGCCTTTTAATACGGCGATGCCTGCCGCTTCTTTGACCGGCTCAACATATGTTGCAATTACTTTTCGGTTATAGCAGGTTGCTTTAAGGCTGTTTTCCGTGATGGATTTTCCATTCACGGAAATCGTATCCTCATGCAAATGGTCCTGCAGCTCCTTAATGACAACGGGCAGTCCGCCGGCATAGTAAAAATCTTCCATCAGGTATTCTCCGGAAGGCATAAGGTTCACCAGAAGCGGGATATGGCTGCCCAGTTCATCAAAATCTTCCAGATCCAGTTCGACCCCAATTCTTCCGGCAATTGCCAGCAAATGGACAATCAGGTTTGTAGACCCGCCTACGGCTGCATTCACAACAATCGCATTTTCAAATGCTTTCCGGTCAAGTACGTCCGAAAGCTTCAGGTCTTCCCTCACCATATCAACAATTCTCCTCCCGGAGAGCTGGGCCATTTTCTTTTTTCTTGAATCTACAGCCGGGATTGCGGATGCACCGGGAAGGGTCAGGCCAAGAGCTTCACACATCGAGGCCATCGTAGACGCGGTGCCCATGGTATTGCAGTGGCCGTTGCTGCGGGATGCACACGCCTCGGCTTCAAAAAGATCTTCTTCGGTAATTTCACCGGTCTCCTGCTTTTCTTTGATCATCCAGCTAAAGGTTCCCGACCCGATCGTCTCTCCCTTGAAGCGGCCGTTCAGCATCGGCCCACCCGGAACAACTATTGTGGGCAGATCCACGCTGCAGGCCCCCATAACTGTAGAGGGCGTGGTTTTATCACACCCTGTAAGCAGAACTATTCCATCGAGCGGGTTTGCCCGGATGGATTCTTCCGTATCCATACTGGCAAGATTTCTGAACAGCATTGTGGTAGGACGCATGATGGTTTCTCCCAGCGAAGTGACCGGAAATTCCAGCGGAAACCCACCGGCTTCCACAACCCCGCGCTTCACAACATCCGCAAAATCCCTTAGGTGGGCGTTGCATGGAGTCAGTTCCGACCAGGTATTGCAGATGCCAATCACCGGTTTCCCGGTAAAATAGTCATCCGGATACCCCTGGTTTCTTAGCCATGAGCGGTGAACAAAGCCCATTTTATCCGATTTCCCAAACCATTCCCGACTGCGTAATTCTTTTTTATCACTCATATAGATTCAATTGTATGTTGTTTGATAGCTTATTGCCCGGATTCCATTCTTACATTATGAGTTAAAAAGCCCCCTTATAAAAGGGGGATACAGGGGGATGTTCATGAGTACCGTAGAAAAAACAATGACCACCCTACTAAATTCACCCGTCAAAGAGGCGGAAGACTTTAAAACTGAATAAAATATATCGATTATTCATCGAAATCAGGTTTCCGAAAATAAGATTATTCCACAGTGTTTGTTAGTGTTCCGATGCATGCCACAGTTATTCGGATTTCATCACCGGAATGTAATGTAAAGTCTTTAGAGGGCACAATTCCGGTTCCGGTCATCAGCAGGCTTCCATTGGGAAACGTACACTCCCTATAGAGATAAGAAACCAGCTCGGTAAAATCCCGTTTAATCTGATCGATTGTAATCTCACCTTTAAAGATAACAGAGTTCTTCCGTTCAATTTCAATCTCAATAGCCGTTTCCTTTGGCAGAGGCTCTTTTGTTACATAAATACACGGACCTACGGCAGCAGACCCGTCATAGCATTTGGCCTGCGGCAGATACAGTGGGTTTTCGCCCTCTATACTCCTGGAGCTCATATCGTTACCAATGGTGTATCCCACAATTTTTCCCGAGGTTGTAATGACCAGGGTCAGCTCCGGCTCCGGAACATCCCAGGTGGAATCGTCCCGAATCCGAACGTTTTCGCCTGAGGCCACCGTACGGGCTTTCGTGGCTTTAAAAAACAGTTCCGGACGCTCCGCCTCATAAACCCGGGCGTAAAAATAGTTGGCCCCGGATTTCTGAGACTCTTCCTCGCGGCCCAGTTTGCTGTTATAGTACGTTACACCGCTGGCCCAGATTTCCTGGTTTTCAAGAGGTGCATCCAGCTTATCTTTAAGCAGCTCTGCCCCATACTCTATCGGCTTGTGGTTGGAAATGAAGGTTTCAATTTTTTCATACAAGTCGTCATCATTTATAAACTGATCCCACTCTTCATCCTCATACAAATAATATTTGTCCTGATGCTCTATAATAATGTCCGACGTAGTTTTATATACTTTCATATCATCCTGCTTTGTTTTCAAAAAACTGAGTCTGCAAATTAAGGTTTATGTTTCATGCTGCATCATTTTTCATTTCACAATGCTTATCATATCATAATCTTCAAAACCCTGAAACCAGCGCCGGTCTTTTTGATCTATCCTATCCGATGAATAAATATATCAAAAACAGCGTAGTGGCCGCGGTAGTGCCCAGTACAAATGTTCCAAGGCTAAACAGCCGGTATCCCATTTTTGTATCCATCCCCGATAACTGGGTCACAACCCAGAAAAAACTATCGTTGGCGTGAGCAAATACCGACGACCCTGCACCGATTGCTACAACAACAACTGCCTTATCCAGGCTGCTCACAAACCCAAGGGTGTCCATCATAGGAACCATGATCGATGCGGCTGTTATCAAAGCAACGGTAGATGATCCCTGGGCGGTTTTAATGGCCGCCGCCAGCAGAAAGGGCAGCCAGATGCTCATCTCTATGCCTGTTAAAGCCTGACCCAGTATTTCAGCAATGCCTGAGTTTTGCAGAACTTTCCCAAAAATGCCTCCGGCACCCGTAATCAGTATTATTGACGTTGCCTCTTTCAGCGCTTTACCTACCCATCCTGTGGTGGACAACATGGAGAGTTCAAACGTGCGGGGTAATAAAAACGATAAAAACATTCCGATAAGAAGAGCAATAAACGGTTCACCGATAAACAGAATAAAACTTTCCACTTGCTCGTGAAGTGCCCCCGGGTACATATTTACCACGGATCCCATCACGATAAGAAGAATAGGGACAAATATCGGCAGTGAAGATTTCAGTGCCCCTGGTGCTTTTTTCAGGCGGGTATCTATTTCCGACTGGTCCACATCGGGAATCGGATCGATATATGTTTTAGAAACGTATTTTGTCGCAAACAGTAGCGTAGCTGCAAGTGCCATCACGCTGACCGGGATCGCCAAAAGCATCACCAAACCAAGGTCTGCGCCCAGGATTCCTGCGGCTGCAATCGGGCCAGGTGTGGGAGGCACCAATGTGTGAGTTACTGTTAAACCAAGAGCCAGTGCCACAGCGGAGGCAGACAGGGTAATCTTTGCTTTTTTAGCCATGCTCTTATTGAGCGGGGAGAGTAAAATAAACCCGCTGTCTGCATACACCGGTATCGACACGAAATAACCAATAATTCCCATTGCGGCCGGAACACGTTTTTTACCGGTCAGCTGAAGAACACGCTCGGCTATCTTGTAAGCGCCACCCGACTTTTCCAGGAAAGCTCCAATAATGACTCCCAGGATAATCAACAAACCAATACTGCCAAGTGTGCCACCAAAACCTTCATTTACTGATTCAATGATATCATCCAGCGGCATCCCTGCACAAAAACCATAAAATAGCGCTACCAGGAAAAGTACAATAAAGGGGTGAATCTTATACCTGGCTGTTAACAGGATAATCAGAACAATACTGATCAACAGGTATAATACGACCATACTTTTATTTTATCATTTAAATTATGAGCCCACTCCGAAAAGTCAAATAAAGAACTGATGTCTGTTACAAGCTTAAATAATTTAGCCCCTATGCCCCTCTCTGATTCTTTAGAGAGGGGATGGGGTGAGTTCGAAACAACTAAATCTAAATTATTTAAGCTTGAGCTACTAATTTTCAGAACGTATGACTTTTCGGAGTAGACTCAATTATGGAACCATTAAAAAACAAGGTGATCCGCGGGAGATCATGTTTAAAGGAAAAAGTACCGCTTCCCAGCCTGTAGATTATAAACCGAAACCAAACTCATTTTTATCTTGAGAGATCTGCTTTCTGGGATGATTTTTTTCAAAACACCTTCCCTTCGCAATTTTCTTCCCGGAGTAAAATGGTTGTCTTTTCACTGAAACTCATCAAACATCGCACCGGCTGACGGCATCCCGCAACATCGCAATGTTTTCTTCCATTGTATCTTGTGTGGCGATAAACTCCTGCGCCACGTACCCTTCAAAACCTGTTTCCACAATGGCTTCCATAATCGCAGGATAATAGAGTTCCTGGCTTTCGTCAATTTCATTTCTGCCCGGTACACCTGCGGTATGATAGTGGCCAAAATACTCGTGATCTTCCCGAATGGTCCGAATGATATCCCCTTCGCTGATCTGCATGTGGTAGATATCATAGAGCAGTTTAAAATTGGGTGAATCCAGCCGCTTGCAGAGCTCAACACCAAATGCCGAGTTATCCGCCATATAATCGGGGTGGTCTATTTTACTGTTAAACAGCTCAAGCTGAAGTACAACTCCCCTTCGTTCGGCGTGTCCCATAATTTGTTCCAACCCTGCCACACAATTCTGCAGGCCGGTTTCATCATCCATACCCCGTTTGTTGCCGGTAAAACAGATCAGGTTGGTATAGCCTGCATCTGCAACAAGGTCAATATGCTCGGTATAGTTATCAATCAGCGTGCTGTGATAGTCGGGCTCACACCACCCCTCCTCCAGGCTGATTTCCGCTCCGTTACACATCGAGGAGTCAATATCATGCTCTTTCAGCACATCCCATTCCCCGGGACCAATTAAATCGATTGCTGAAAATCCGATCTCTTTCACAGTTTGGCACAGCTGATCAAGCGGGAGATCTCCAAAAGTCCACCTGCACATCGAATGATTAATATTTCCTTTAAGGTCTAACGGATCGCTATTTTGAGACATAGATTTAAAACCTGTAAATAATGCAGATGCACCTGCACCCACCGCTCCTGCGGAAAGCTGACGGAGCATTTCTTTTCGTGTGATGGAGTTCATAGACGATTTACTTTTTTATGGCAGAGGAAATCAGTTCATTAAGAATCCCCCGGGTTCCGATCTCATCCCTGAATACCCGGTGTATTTTTTTGTGAACCAGAATGTAGCAAATTCATGGTGCTTATGGAAATCGGCGCATCCTGCTTTTAAATTCGTTCGATGGTATCACGGATTCCACCCCGTAAAGACTTCCACCAGTAGTTAAATGTAGATTGCCCTTCCTCTTTTTCAAACCCGATCGAACCCGTCCGTGGATCGTCTCCTTCATTCGACGATCGAATTTGAATTTGGTTTGTGAAAAATGAGGCAATGTTGTTGAGCGTATTTTCATCCAGCGACTCTTTATCAAGCACCCGTATCTTGAAGTTATCATACAGTGCCACAAGCTCACCATCTGACGTTGTGTGATCCAGCCTGAAATCAAACGTGAGCGATTGCAGCTGACCCTCCTCAATTCGGATAAATGCCAGAGGTTCCAGTACACTGTTCAATTCGGTGAGGTCTATTTCAGACAGCTCTCCACGAATCTCCTGATTACCTGCCTCATCCGGCCAGAAATCAAACGTGACACTCAGATCTGATTGCCCCATAAGCCTGCTTGATGCAACAATACGAAAAGAGGTTTCCGGGTCCCGGTTTTGAAATCCGCTACCGGTAATATCCACATCATCAAACACAACTTGCCCGTACTCTTCCTGGTCTTCCTCCAGCTCCCGGTAGCTGATCCTCCCGGTTTGCCATAAAAGGCTGTCCAGTTCAACAGAATAAGGTACATTTGCAAAGGCTGAATTCAGTAATGGTTTTTCTGACTTCGGTTTTTCCGGAAAATTCTTATCGCGGGACACATCAATTCTCAGGCTGTCTAAAACCAACATTTTTGCCACAATCCGGTTGTCAGAAAACCACTCAGTTGCTGACAGGCCGCTCAGTGTAACCGGGCCGGAGTTCACTTCAATATGATCAATTTGGTGACCCAGTTCCTCCGGCATTTCCCGGGGCGATAATCGGGGGGTCAGATCAAACGTCTCAATGTGCAGTGTCTGCTCTCTCAGGCTAAACTGCAGATCGCCCGCGTCCGCTTCATATAAGCCGTTTGAGGTTCTATGAAGCACCGTTTCCACCTGTATATCAAAATCATCCGGTAAATATTTATCTTCACCTGATTCCACACCGCTTTTGATATTGCCGGCGGTTACGGCAATTCCCTGCAATTCGCTTTGGGCTTCGGGCAGTCCCGGTTTGTAGAGGTACACATTTCCATTTGAAATCCGGAGCGCTTCAACAATCACAGGCCGGGATTCACCCCCGGACGAATCCGCCTGCACCAGGTCTGCGACACGGTCAGGGTCAAAATGAAGGTCAGCTCCTTCCACTTCGATCTCTCCAACCACAATGTCTCCATCTGTAAACAGGTTCCACAAATCTATACCGGAGGCGTTTATATATTCAATGTAAGATCCGCGAACTCCCTCCCTCTCTTCTTCTGAGTCCTCGTCTCTCCTCTCAAGGCTGATTCCATACAAAGATACTCCCCTCGATAATATTCCAACATCGATATCTTCAATAGTAAACTCTGCATTTTCAGGCAGGAAGGAGTTGGCTCTTTCCGTAATTTTTTCTTTAAGATAGGGTTCTGCCATAAATGTGGAGAGCAGAAAAATCGTGGCCAGAACAGCGAACAGTATCGCCAGGGTCACCGGAATCCATCTTCTTTTTTTATCCGTCGGATGGTTTGATGAGGCTGAATTCAAGAGCGGTTTCCTTTAATCAGTTGGAAGTAAATTTACCTGTGGGGTTTGTCGCAGTAAACATAATGTAACATATACATTTAGATACTGAACCCCACGCTTTTAGATACAAATTTTCTTTTTTTCAAGTTGAAAGGTTACATACACCTCTTTTCTAAAAGATCTACCTGGGGGCAGAGACCACAAGATGCTATCTAAGGCCCCATAACTATTTGTTCTATAGGAAGTATTTTCCGGGGTGTCCCCTTCAAGAGGTTGTGAGGAAATATGATAAAAAGTTCGATTCAGTTAAGCGTTAAAAATAATGTTCGTTATTTCGAAGCCCCCCTCTCTCAAGTCCCGCCAGGGCCAGATAGAGGCCGGTCCGGCTACCGACGGACGGGGACGAGGGTGGGTCAGAAAGGCAGGAAAAGATCCCAAATACTATTTAGAGGCAGGTTACACACGTGAAAAAAGAATCAACTATTCAGGAACAGTGGAAACTCCCTGTTTTGTTTGATAATCTTCGTTCCGGTGTCAAATCAGCAATAAAGTGTAAGGATGGGCAACGCAAATCGTTGCCGTCATGACGTCCTATTCAGACTATTTTTTTGCCATTATTTTTAAAACGAACTCAGGTTTATACTATATTCTTTAACGAAACGATATCAGAAAATTTGCGATGGTTCATAAAAAATTGGTCTCACTTCTATTTCTCTTTTTAGGGGTCACACTGTTCACCCTTGGTTACAGGGAGATCCTGCTTCTCAGCACATACCTAAGCCCGCTGGTCACCCTCACTCCGGATACAGAAACAAAGGTGCTTTTAATTTTCGGAGCTGCCGCCTCAATTTCCGGGTTTGTCGGGTTGATTCGTGACAAAACTATAGATATTTAGTCCAGTTTCTGTACAGCCTCATCCATTTCACGCAGCAGCTTCCATCGATACATCCCGGAATTATGCCCGTCGTCCCAGTTGATCTTCAATGCGTGATTTCCGACTGTTTCGGCATTCACAATCGTATATGTTCTTGTCGGCTCTACCTTAAAAAGTTCCGGCTCATAACGCCCCATCTTCTCGTGCCCGCCCCTGCACTCTACACAAGGACAATTTTTACGCAAACCAAAAAGAGACAGTTTGCTGGTATGGCCGTCGGCCCATTCAATGGTCAGAAGCTGTTCGGAATTTCCCACATCTATGGATTGCGGTCTGAAACGGGGTTGTGGTTTTTCGAGTGGTTTCATGCGTACGCTGAATTTGTGTTGCAGTTCGTTTGTTGGGTGTTTAACATATCAGTTTTAAAGATACGACCTGTTTATGTGGATTTACATCATCTTTTTGTCAGCTCTTTTTGTAGCGGGTTTGATACTCGGAGAACGCCCCCTGTTCGAGTTGCGTAAACTCACACCCTCACTTGTTCTTAACATCGCTCTCGGCACTTTAGTGCTTTTTACGGCTCTAATGATTGCTTTTATCGTTGGGATACTGCCACAGTCTGTTGCAGCTCCGTTAATGGCCGGGCTGTACATCACTCTTGCGGGATTCTTTGCCGGGTATGCCTATCGTCTCTACCAAACACGATCTGACGGCGGTGCTATCCTCTACCAGAATCGCTCATTCTGGATTGATCACGCGCCAAACCTGCTGGCAGCCGGACTGATTGTGTACGGAATTTACAGGACAGCTGTTCTAAGCGATCTTCCCATAACAGGAATTCGATTTTCTTCGGGGATGTCGCTGATCTGTTTTGGTCTGCTTGCATGGACACTGAAAGTAGTCCCTGAATTCCGCTCCAACGGAATCCTGTTTCTCGACCAGTTTATCCCCTGGAAACGGGTTCTTTCCTGGCGATGGCACACCGATGATGTTGTGCTGGTTGAGTATATCCCGGCCGGTACCGATGGTGAAAACCGCATCAAACAATTTGTCACGTCTGTCCCTCCGGATGAACGAAAAGAGATTGAAACCATACTGGCATCGAAACTCGAAGAGTATGCCGAGGAGCGCAGCGAAGAGTTGATGGGGGACTGATCGGGTTCAGGGTTCAAGGCGCAGGGTTCAGGACACCCTGCGGTGCTCCACCATCAGGCACCGGTTCTCAACATAATCCAATCCATGTGCTTTTGCCAGTTCCCGGGCCGGCTCAGTACTCACATCCAGCTGGGTCCAAACTACCGGCAACTGACCGGTTTCCCGGCTCCACTCAACAATTTCTTGAACCATCTCCCGGGTGTATCTCTTGTTTCTGAAAATATCAACGATATCAACATCAACTTCATCGGGCAGGTCCATAATGGTATCGTAGGATTTCTCGCCAAGCACTTCCGTTTCATTTGGGTTGATCGGGACAATCCGAATACCGTTTTCCTGCAGGTAACTTGCAATGTGATGGCTTGTGCGATACGTATTAGACGAACATCCAATGACAGCAACAGTCTCGATCGCTCTTAGCAATTCTTTCAATGGTTGATGGATAGTGCAAGTGGTTTAAAATTCGATATTTAAGCTAAAAAAGGATATCTTTGGATGATAATTAAATTACAAAACAAAACAAGGATTATTTTGTCTAAAGTAAAAGACGGAGATACCGTCAAAGTACACTACACCGGAACATTGAAAGACGGATCAGTTTTCGATACATCCGCAGAACGCGAACCTCTTGAGTTTAAACTCGGTGAAGGCCAGCTTATCCCAGGTTTTGAGAAAGCTGTAGTTGGAATGGAAGAGGGAGAAAAAACCAATATCGATATTCCCGTTGAAGAAGCTTACGGAGAAGCACGCGAAGATCTTGTAATCAACGTACCTAAAGACCAGCTTCCAGATGACGTAACACCGGAAGTTGGAATGCAGCTCCAGGTTAACCAACCCGACGGTCAACCTGTACCTGTTCGAGTAACAGAGATTGCTGATGACGAGTTAACTCTGGATGCTAACCATCCACTTGCAGGTAAAGACCTGTCATTTGAAATTGAATTGGTTGAGGTTAAAGACTAATCTTTCCGCATCACGATTTTCAATCCCGCCGGCGTGCTGTAGTAATACATGCATAGCGGTGGGATTTTTTTTATCCCTGCATAAAATCGCGGCTATTCTTGTCGTATTTCCATCATCTTTACAAGATCCTTTTTCATGGCTGATTTCTCTGAGAAACGAACCCTGCGCGTAACGTGTCCGCTTGGCCTGGCACCTTTTCTTGAACAGGAAATCATTGACCTCGGTTTTCATCCCTCAGACACATCAGATACCGGCATTGAACTAACAGCCTCTTTGCAAGACGCCTTCCACCTAAACTACTGGTTACGCACGGCCCACCGGGTGTATGCACTCGTTGATGAAACCGGGCCACAATCAGGGGATGAACTGACCAAATGGGTTTCGAAGCTGCCCTGGGAATTGTGGATACCTGAAGATGGCTACTTTTCAGTCACCTCCAGGGTGGATCATAAAGATATTGAAAATACCCAGTTTGCTAACCTGATTGTTAAAGATGCCGTTGCTGACCGCATGCGCGACGTTCACTCCTCCAGGCCAGACTCAGGCCCTGATCTTGACCAAACCGTCCTGTTCCTCTACTGGACGGATGATCAAACCCGAATATTTATGGATACATCAGGGGAATCGCTTTCCCGAAGAAATTATCGCTCCGAAAGCGTATCCGCCCCCATGAAGGAAACTCTTGCTGCCGGTATCATCCAGTCTACAAACTGGCAGCCCGGCCGCCATTTTATCAATCCCATGACCGGTGGCGGGACCCTGGCAATTGAAGCTGCATTGATGGCAACAAACCGGGCGCCTGCCTCCCTGCGCAATAATTTCGGATTTATGCACATTCGCGGATTTGATGAAGAGGTGTACCAGCAGATCCGGAGTGACGCACGGACAAAAACTGTAACTCCTGAAACCGGGGAGATTATTGCCTCTGATATCAATCCCCGGGCCGTAGAGGCAGCCAGAAAGAATGCAAAAACCGCCGGTGTGGACCATTTGATTCGGTTTGAGGTTTGCGATTTTGCTGATACCCCCATACCCGACGGGCCCGGTGTTGTGGTGATGAACCCGCCTTACGGCATCCGGCTGGAACCGGGGGAAGATCTTCGGCCGCTTTACAAAGGAATTGGAGATTTCCTGAAGAAAAACTGTGCGGGCAAAACCGGGTATGTCTTTACCGGCAATAACGCGCTGAGCAAAAAAATCGGGCTGCGCTCTAACAGCCGAACCACTTTTTTCAATACCACAATTGAGTGCCGCCTGCTGGAGTACGAAATTTACGAAGGTAGTAAGAAATAGAAGGTCATCATCCTCCGGCTTCCCGCAATTGTATGAGTTGATTTGCGGTACGAACGTAGAATGTTTACATGCTGCCCCGCACTGAACGTTCTCCCCCGAAAATATGTCGGTTTGGCGGTTGTGCGGTGAGGCGATTAATGATCCAAAGCCCCTAAGTCAAAACGAATCCGCACGAACCGCTGGTTATGCCTGCCTCACTCTACGAGTTCAACTCTGAGCTTTTTTCCAAATGCCTGAGCATACTTCTCCAAAGTAGAAAGCCGTATATCTTCGGCATGATTCTCGATTCGTGAGATAGCTGTTTTTTTAGTATTCAGTTGTTTGGCGAGCTCATCCTGAGTCAGGCCCGCTTCCTCGCGGGCTTGTTTTAAAAGTACTCCAATTTTGAAACTGCGAAATCCTTCATCGTAGCCTTGGGCAAACTCGGGATCTCGTTTTTTACGGTCGCTGATATAAGCTTGTAAATCACTCATGTTTTACCTCCTTTTCGAAACAGATAATCAGCTTTGCGCTGCTCTGCCAGTTTAATTTCTTTCTTTGGTGTTTTTTGTGATTTTTTAGAAAATCCATTCGTCAGGATTATAAATTCATCACCATCAACGAACCCAAAAATTCTGAAACTGTTCGATCCGATTCTTGCTCGAACCTCCCAAATATCATTTGTGCTTTTCAGTTTCTTAAAGTATTGAACCGGAACCTGATCCATTCTTTCAACCAATTCAAGAACCCAGGTAACTTTTTGAGCATGTTTCGAACTCAGCGAGTCCAAAAACTCTTTTACGGGAACTTTGCCTGATTGGGTTTTATAGAACTTGATTTCTTTCACAGATCAAATGTTA
>JAWLEH010000078.1:0-12648 GCA_041686215.1 Balneolaceae bacterium
CGGAAGTGAGGTTACGCTGCAGGCCCTTCCTTATAACCGTTACATGGCCCAGTGGCGTCCGGCAGACTGGGAACAAACACGGGATCTGTTAACGCTGACCTACAGCGATGAACCGTCTATGGAGTCCCCTGAAATACCGGATACATTGCGGCCAATTCCAAAGCTGAATCCTGATGAGGTGACGGCTACACGGGTGATGCGTATGAGCAACGGAAAAATCAATAGTAAAACAATGGATATGTCACGCATTGATGAAACTGCGGAGCTGGGAGCTACCGAAATATGGGAGATTAACAACCTTGTGGGGATGGATCACCCGTTTCACCTGCACGGGTACCAGTTCCAGGTGTTTGAACGTAACGGTGACCCGGTATCCCAGACAAAATGGGAGGACACGGTGAATGTACCGGGGTTTGAGAATGCCCGCTTTATCGTGCGATATGATAATTACCCCGGAAAATGGATGTTTCACTGTCACATCTTGGATCACGAGGATCAGGGGATGATGGGGGTGTTAGAAGTAAAATAAGCGACCTGGCAGAGTCCGAGTGTAGGAAGGTCCTGCCAGAGTCGCTGAACCGTAAGCTGAAGCTCCATCACTAACGCAAGCGTCCGCTTGTGCTATGCCTTAAAGAGTCACAGATTTTTATTTCAACCTAAAAAAGAAAAATAATGACAAATCAACGTAAAGGTTTCATTTTAAAGGTAGCGGCTGCATTTTATATAGGGCTTTTTACAAGCGGGCAGTTATTTGGGCAGTCTCAGGAAACGGTCGTTCATGTGGAGGCTATTGATCATGCCTTTGATGTTGATGCACCCAAACAACTCCCAGCCGGTTGGATTACATTTATTTTGAGTAACCAGTTGGCCAGTGAAATGCATGAAATAAGTTTGGTAGAGCTTCCCGATGGAGTTACCCATGAAGATTATCTTTCGGATTATATGATGGCCTGGGAAACCCTGTTACGTGAATATCAGGATGGAGCAGTAGAACGCTCCGGAATCAGCGACAGAGTGAATGAGATGCTGCCTGCCTGGTCAAGCGACCTCCGTTATGTAACCAGCCGCGGACTGGCATCTCCCGGAAGAACTACAGAAAGAACGGTGTACCTGGAACCGGGAGAGTATCTGTTGATCTGTTGGCTGAAAACGGATGAGGGAATTATCCATATTATGCAGGGGATGCACTGGGATTTTACGGTCAGTGAAGAAACTACAGACAGCCCTGAACCAAATCCGGAATCACGAATTACACTGCACGAGAAAGAAATTGAGATAGATTGGGCCCCGGTAGCAAGAGAACATTCCTTTGAAGTTGAATTAAACAAAGATCGGAATGGGCGATCCTACCACAACAATCTGCACCTGGTACGCCTGGAAGAGGAAACAGATCTAAATGAAATAAATGAATGGATGGATTGGTACAAAGTTGGAGGATTGAGGTCCCCCTCTCCTGTAGAATTTCTTGGCGGTATCGAAGTGGAAAGAGTGGCAGACAACGCATACTTTTCACTGAACATAAAAGAACCCGGGGATTATGCATGGATTGTTTTTGTATCTCAGGGCCAGGGACTGTATAAGAGATTTACAGTTAACTGAATAGGTTTGCTGGGTGATAGAAATCAACCAGACGCAGGTGCTAAGTTGAATAAAGAGCGACTTGGCAGAGTCCGAGTGTAGGAAGGTCCTGCCAGAGTCGCAGAAACGAATGTAGGTCTTCCGAAGGCTTTCGGAACCGCATTGACAATCATGAACTACCAGCAACCGGTGATTATCACTGATTAAATAAAAAACCAACTAAAAACGGAGAACACTTATGGGATCAGCTAAAGAAGAAATAAAAACGGTCGTACAAAAAACCATTAACCGAATGAAAAAGGCACTGGGCGATGGTGATGCTAACGCAGTTGCCGACAACTTTTCAGAGAACACCTTTTTGAAATTTCCCGGGCAGGAACCCTTGAAAGGACGGGAAGCAGTCCGGAAGGCTCATGAACAAATGTTCGGCCAGGGTGTAACCGGACAGTTGAAAACCATTTCCCTGGAAGTAAGTGAATCTGGCGACCTGGCCTACGAAGTCGGAGAATATCAATTAGAGGCCGGGGGGAATACCATAGACCATGGAAATTACCTGACCGTCTATAAACAAAACGGCGACAAGTGGGAGATCTGTGATGATGTGATCAGCAGTTCCGTTGCCAATGAGTAGTATGGATGATAGCCCCATGTTTACAAATGAGGTAATATTCCCGGCAGTGTCATAAATGTACATGCAAAATCGTATTGAAGGCCCGAGGCTGTCCAAAAAGTAAATCAATAAACAAACCAGCTTAAATAATTTAGACATTTAATCCCTCTGTATTAAACAGAGAGGGATTTAGGGTGAGTACGGAAGGGAAACCTAAATTATTTAATCGGTGTTCGATGAATTACACCTTTTTGGACAGCCTCAGGCTTCATCAACTTTTTCATGAGAATGAAAACATGTAAAGAACAATCGGGCGGGAAGAACGGGTTACATTTCACACAAAAATAGTAAACTATTGCAACCACACAGCAGATTATCAAAATCCCCACCATCGTCACTTCCTTAAACCTGGCCTCATTCTGACAACGGGATGTCAGGAATCAAACCTTGAAACCAATGATCATGAATCAACTGCCGCTCAAAATGAAAAGATCACCCCGTTTCTAAGAGTATAAATAAGTTTGGGTGTATCGATGATAGGTTCCGATTCGTAGGTAAGCGTAAATTTTACGCGGTAGGTTATATAGTCTGAAATCTTAAGATTCAGTTGGTTTTCGGATGTAATCCTCGGTTTAAAGAACTTATCCGGGCGTGCCTGATAATACCCTATTACCAGAAGCTGCGCTGTTGGCGTTAGCTGTCCGCGAATAGCAATATTGGATGTAGATTTTAAAAGGGTATTCTCTACATTTTGCTGCTCGCCCAGCCCCCATCGTTCAAACTCAAGCATTCCTCCCGTCACAGCGCTCCCGCGTAAATTTGGCCTGTTAATAAATTTGTAGCGCAGCGAAGCCCCGGCAAGATATCGCTGTTTTAGCCCAAGATTTTCATTGTATTGAAACTGGGAAAATACTTCGGGAGACAACTTGCTGTTATCATTGAATGTACCCCTGAGGTGGAAATAACCTGTACTTATAACGCTGGCGCCATCCACATTAATCAGCTCCACATTGGTAAGAAACAGATAGCGGTGTTGCCCGGTAAAATAGGCCCCGTTGGTCTCATTGCCCAGTTTAAATACCTGTTCGTTAAATTTGCTCAGTGTTATATCAAAGGCTGTTTCTCCGGTCCAGGCAGCCACTGTATCCATGTCTGCCTCCGTACGAAAGCTCTCAATATTTAATACCTGGGCGTGAACGCTTGGCAAAAGAAACAGTAGTGCAGCAGTAAGTGAAATCAGATACTTAATCATAAAAATAATTCTCATTTTTGGGCATGTGCATCATTAGTAGTAATCACACAACTAAGTTTGAGTCCACTCCGAAAAGTTATACAAAGAACAGAAGTTTATAACAAGCTTAAATAATTTAGACCTTACGCCGCCCTGTAATTCTTTAGAGAGGGGTTAGGGTGAGTTCGAATCAAATAAACCTGAATTATTTAATCTTGCGCTACTAATTTTCAGAACGTATGACTTTTCGGAGTAGACTCAAGTTTCATTGTCACAGAGCTTTGCATTACTGCCCGTCTGCACGCTGCTTCTTTGGGCTGCCGGGTCAGGGACACACCAGCCGGCCCCCGACGGGATGCCGTTTACGCAAAACCCTCTGTGAATACATCAGGACAAACGGACAAAGGTACAAAATAACATGCAATGGATTGAGCGTCTAACACTCATCAAACCGGCGCCCATTCGTTCCGTTGGAGAAAATCTCGAAACTTCTTTAGCCGGAATCACTTATAATGTATGAGGCATCATATCTATTAACAAAAGAGCTATCATTATGAAAAAGACAATTGGCGGAATTTTAAGTATCGGCGGATTTGTGGGCGTCATCTATTTTGGAATACAATATGTGCAGGATTCGGAATCTTTTAGTGCTTTTGGGGCCGATTTTGCGGTAAGTACCGGTGACTGGGTTCCAATTGTCATTTCTGTCCTCATCATGGTAGTAGGAATATTGCTGACACGCGGCAAATAGAGCAGAAATCCGATGATTATTGCATTGATATCATTAAACTCAAATGCACCATGATGGACGATCGTACATGCATTTACCCGGAGTTGGTTTGATACAGTCCATTCGGCAAAAAGCACGGTTTTTGCTGCCTATTATCATTGTTGTACTTATTGCCGGACTCGTGGTCTCACGAATTCTTGATACAGGATCTGAGCAGGCTATACCTGAACCCGGGGTTGTGATTACGGCTGGAGAGGCTGATTCGTATATCGGAACAGTTGCTGAAGTCTGTGGAAAGGTGGTCTCAGCAAGCTATCTGCCATCAGAAAATGGCCGGCCGACTTTCCTCAATTTTGAGCAAGCCTATCCGAACCAGGTCTTCACTGCGATAATTTTTGGCGAACATCGCAATCGTTTCTCCCCGCCTCCCGAAAAGCGTTACGCAAACCAAACGGTCTGTGTAACCGGAAGAATTGAGAGTCATCAGAAAACTCCTCAGATTCGTGTCTCAGATCCACGTCAGATCAGGCAGCAGGAGTAAACGGGAATCAGCTTTTTTCAACCGGATACATTCAATTATACCGTGGTTCCTTTTGGCAGTCATTTTATGGGGGTAGAATTGTCGGGTTTATCATGCCCCGGGAAATGAAATTATCGTTCCGGAATGTGATTTCTTTTACGCGGTGAACTCCCTTATCTTTCCAGCCCGGAACACAATTTTTAACCTCGGTGACATTTCACAGTAGTGAACCAAACAAGAATTTTATTGACAGCGTAAAATGTAATGATACCTGCTGAACTCTTGCTGTAGAAATGAATCCGGACTACTGAAAACTATCAGAACTAATAAAACGAATTGATTATTATGAAACGAGTTGTTGTAACAGGACTTGGCGCACTCACGCCTGTGGGTAATACGGTGCAAGATTTTTGGACCTCATTGAAAGCCGGTAAAAGCGGCACTGCGCCTATTACAAAATTCGACCCGTCCGGCTTTCGAACTCATTTTGCGGGTGAGCTGAAAGGTTTTAACCCAAAGGATCACCTGGACCGCAACGAAATTAAAAGAACCGACCCATTCACACAGTATGCACTTGTGGCCACCGAGGAAGCCGTTAAGGATTCAGGGCTCGATTTTGAATCAATGGATCCGTTTGATACCGGCGTAATCTGGGGAACCGGCCAGGGCGGGATGCTCACATTTGAAGAGCAGGTTCGTGAGTATGCCGAAAATGATTATAACCCCCGGTTTAGCCCATTTTTTGTACCTAAGCTGATCATGAATATGGCGTCAGGAATGATTTCCATGAAATACAACCTGATGGGGATAAACTATGCTACGGTTTCGGCCTGTGCCACTTCCAACACGGCCATCATGGATGCTTTTAACTACATTCGCTGGGGCAAAGCCAAGGTCATCATCACGGGCGGATCTGAAGCACCAATTACGGAGGCTTCCTTTGGCGGCTTTTCTGCCATGAAGGCGATGAGTACCCGGAATGATGATCCTGCAACGGCATCCCGGCCATTCGATACGGAGCGGGATGGATTTGTTATGGCTGAAGGTGCCGGCACACTTATTCTTGAAGAGTATGAGCATGCAAAAGCGCGTGGAGCCAACATCTACGCAGAAGTTGCCGGGGCCGCTATGACCGCAGATGCCTACCACATCACTGCAACACATCCCGAAGGCCTTGGAGCTGCGGAAGGTATGCGACGAGCGCTGAAGGACGGTGAAATGAATCCGGAAGATGTGGATCACATGAATATGCACGCCACCTCCACACCTGTCGGCGATATCAGCGAGCTGAAAGCGATAGACAAGGTATTTGGCAAACACAAGGAACAGTTATATATCACCGCAACCAAATCTGTAACCGGCCACCTGATGGGAGCTGCCGGCGCCGCGGAAGCAATTGCGTCCATTAAATCGATCACAGAAGGAGTCATTCCCGGAACCATCAACACAATAACCGTTGATCCTGAACTGCCGGGTGGAATGAACATCATCTTTGGGGAATCGATCGAAGCAAACGTGGATATTGCCATGAGCAATACGTTTGGATTTGGCGGACACAACGGTATTGTTGTTTTCAAAAAGGTATAATGGACAGCGGTTGTTCTAAACAGGGTTTCGAAAACCCTGTTCAGAGGGGCATGGATTCTGCGGATGTTTTTTTTCGTTATAAAATCTCAAACCGGTAAATCCGGCCATCAGACGTTGCATAAACTATGTCCGGATTATCGGGATCGGCATCCAAACTACTAACCGATTCCAGCGGATCTCCATCTTCCGGCACCACATTGTAGCTTTTGTGATGGACGATATCGCCATTCCTGCGTGGCTTTAAATGATGCAGCCGGCCGGCACCAAACATCAGAATATTCCCACTCTCGGTAAGTAAAACCTCATCTATCAGGTTTTGGATTTGCACCGCCTCTCCTGCAACCGGCTGAAACGGAGTCAGCGGGGGATTGTCAACCGTCTCAAAATCAGCTGCCTGTAATACTACTGTTTGAACATGCTCAAAATTTCTGTATAGAAACAGGTACGGCAGGGCCGGATATGCTGCCGCAATTTCGCTTCGCTCATTTATTGAAAAGATAAGGTTGTTAAACCCACCCGGGTGTTTCCCTGACGGTACAATTCTTGGTAAGGCCTTAAACAGGGTTTGGTCCGGCTGATTAATGTCCATAACTGCAAGAAGCGAATCTTGTGTTTCGCCTACTCTAAACCCGGTAGCTGCTTCATTTTGCAAAACTAAGTGATTCCTGTTCGCTGAAACACTACCCTGAGCATAATACGGTGCAGAAAAACTGACAGACTCTTCAAAGCTGAGATCACCATTATAGCGGTGCAGCTGTTTGTTGCCGTAATCGTATACAAATAACGATTCTCCGTCGCTCATCAATGAGGCAGCCTGCGAGAGCTCATTTCTGTTGAGATAACGCACAAAACCGCCGGATTTCCTGAATACGGCTATATTATCGGTAAGGAAATCCATTGCAACCAGGTAGTCACCAAACACTTTTATCTGTGTTGAGCGAAATGAATCAAGCATTTCATCGGATCTCCGTGAAGGAAGAGTCATCTGTATTTTCGAGGCAAGGAGAGTATCTCCCGAATCAATATTCAGCTCTATCCGGCTTAGAGGCGCTGCCGACAAAAGCTCATTCAACACTTCGGACTCTGTCTCAGGTACAGCCGAATCTGATCCACCGGAATAGTAATAAATCAAAATGCCAATACCAGCCAGAACCACCGCTGTGATGCCAATCCAAAGAGTCTTTTTCATGCAGAAATGCGTCAGTAGTATATTTTTGTAATGATCGCGCCTGCTTTGCGATAAATCTGTCACCCCTGTGTAAATCCCGCAAAAGCCATTGATAATATACTAAAGTGAATACGGATACCGAACCATAATTTAATTGGATCCGGATATGAGTCATCCGTTTTATTACCTGTTCCGTTCACGGATTTCATCGAGCAGTGCGGAAAGGTCCGTCTCACTGTAATATATTCCATTGGCAACAACACCCGAAATATGTTCCCTGAAAGGAAGTGTTTCAAGCGGATTTGCATCCAGAAGTACCAGGTCGGCCCTGGCACCTTCACGAATGATTCCGGCATTTCCACTCTCGCCAAGGTATTCTGCTACATTTACAGTGCCTGTTTGCAGCGCTTCAAAAGGGGTCATGCCCGCTGAGACGTAGAGATCCAGCTCTCTGTGGGCTGAAAATCCCGGTGGATTAAATATCTGTGGTGCATCCGCACCAAGCATAATTCTTGCTCCCGCTTCGTGCAGCGTTATCAGCAGCCGGTCACGGATCTCAAGAAATCGCTGCGCTTTCCCGGCATCATAATCGCTACTCCTGCGGATATCAGAAACATAATCAGCCCAGTTTTCTACCATGTCACGGGGCATAAAGTCCATTCCCGGCCAGTTCTTCATCATTTCAGGTGTATAACCGGGATTGAAAACATTATGCAGAAGTGTATGCGTGGGCACATTCCACGTGCCGGCATCGATGGTTTTTTGAGCGGCTTCATTCAGACGCGACTCATCTGCACCTACCTCATCGGCAAGATCATATCCAAAATAGATGATATTCGGATCTTCCCGGTCTTCGGGGTCACCTGCAAGAAATTCCATGTATCGATCCAGGTGGTCGATCGTTCCCTGCCCGGCATTAAGGCTGCGCTCCAGGCCAACTGCATGTGAAACGTGCCCCGAAAATTCAATGCCAACATCGTTTGCAGTTTCGGAAATGGCATCAAACTGTTCAACGCTTAAACCGGGGTGCAGTTTCAGCAGGTCGTAACCGGCATCTGCCTGGTCACGAACCATCTGCCGTGCCTGTTCCGGGTCGTTTACCGTTCCACCGCTAAATGATGGCCCCGAGGTAAAAATACGCGGACTGACAATCTCACCATTTGCAGCATCTTCACGCAACTCCAGATGTGCCGGTTGCCCCAGCATTCCCCGAATGGTTGTAATACCCTGAGAAAGATAAAGGACCAATGCGTCTTCCATAGCCAGGCGCCCCTCGTTTTCTGATGGAATATGTGCATGCATTTCGGCAAGCCCCGGCATCACAAATAAAGGGCCATCAATCACTTCCGCATCATTTGGTACTGTTGCATCCGTGCTGTTTCCCATCCATTCGACCTTACCATCCCGAATGATTAATGTCTGATCTTCAAGAATGGATTCAGTTTCCATTGTGAGAACCTGTACGTCTCGCAAAACAGTTGTCTGTGCAAATATCGTTTCTCCAAACAAGAGAGAAGAAACCAATATCATAATAGTGTATCCTGCAGCAGATCGAAGTGAGAACATAGAAGAACTTATTTTTGCGTTAATTGAAGATTTTTTTGTGTTCCCCGGTTTGTATGCACTTCAGGAAGAACACAACCTATTGTTTGTTGAATGTAAACCAGCTTTACTCAGAACACAGCGGTCTTTACAGAGATAATTTGCGAAAAAAAATTATCACCTACACCAATTACCTGCTGATTTCCTCAGGCCGCGGTATCAAAGCTTTGGCGTCCTTAGAAATAATCACCTGGCTGTCAGAGTTTTTTTCGAGTTTGTTATCTTCACTTGCCCGATCTATAGCCTGCATGTAAAGCTCCTGGGCTGTAGTTATATCAATTTCGGACTCTTGCTCTTGTATACGGTTCAGCGTGGCATCACTTCCTTCGTCAAAGTAGACACCGAGTAAATTCCAGTTCAGATCATAAATAATAAACCTGTTGAATGGAGAATCCTCTCGATTCATGTAGGACTCTACGATCAGGCGATAGTCATCTGTTTCGGTTTCATAGGTACGATCCCTTTCAATTGACTTATACTGGTCTTGCTGTTGTGCAATTCGAATGCCGGCCTGGTAGATCCGGTTTGCCTCTTCAAGGCTGATTTCACCGGTTATCACGCGATCCAGAACACCGGTTTGATTTTCGTCCATCACGCGGAAATAGACTTCATCGGTTTCCGGATCTCGTTGAATAAGCATGTTTACAGATTCACCATCTTCGGAGGTGAATCCCGCAATTTCATAAACCTGGTCTTCATATTCGAATTCAAATAGCGAACCGGTTTGCGGGGATTTGAATAGAGAACATCCGGCCAGGAATAACAGTAGGGGAAGAAAGTAAGAAATGGCAGATTTCATAATGGTAGGGTTTAGTTCATATATATGAGAGTAGCTACATTGTGTTTGTTTTCCAAAAATGTGGGTTTACTTTTTACTAACGGTTCAAATCGCTATTCTGTATGCAAATTCAATACAGTTAATAGATTTCCTTACAATTTTAGATTTTAATGATTACAACTGAGAATTTTCTACACAAGTTATTCTTGCAGAATCGATTCGTAAGATCTTTTTCTTTACTGTGCTGTATTGCATTATTAACCCTTTCCTGCCGCCAAACGGCACTGGATTGCGGTCCATTTCCCAACCGATTTGATGTGACCGGATTTATTACGAATGAAAAACAGGTATTTTTCCGAACAGACTCTACCCGATCCCTGCAGCTCAGCAGCATCAGTAGCGACACGCTTTCCTTTGATGAAGTTGCCCTGGAAATTACCGCCATACAAGACACCTATATTGCAGCTAAAAAACCTGTCTACCGGTTCAGGTTGGTTCCGGCTGCCTATGCGTGCTCACCGGCCATCCCTGTAACCGACGACCAAATCAGCAGCATAACAATTACGTCAGGAGCTGATTTTAATGAAACCTATCCCGCCGGCACAAACCTGGCCGACCTCTTTGATGTATATGCAAACTACCTTCAGAAAGGTCCCAGGCTTACAACAGACACCGATTTTGACATCATTGGTTCGAACGTACCCGAATCCCTGGTTCTGCTTCTGAATACCCCGCCTGAGTTCTCAAACGAATTTGAGTTCAACGTACGGATTGATGTGGATGGCAAGCAGCTGGATGAGTTTAAATATACAACCATACCCCTCTTTATTGGGAACGATTAAAAGCATTATCAATTCACATCCACATTCAAAAAGTTTACAGATTCCACGCAATTCGGTCAGATTAAGCCGAGTGCCCGCATAGATCTCGCAACTTTTTTAAACCCCGCCACATTGGCTCCCATGATATAATTTTGTGGTTCTCCGTATTCTCTGGCCGTATCCCGGCAGGTCGTATGAATATCTTTCATGATCGTTTGCAGGCGATTGTCGGTCTCTTCAAATGTAAGGGCATCACGACTGGCATTTTGATGCATTTCGAGCGCCGATACGGCAACACCTCCCGCATTTGCTGCTTTTCCGGGCCCGAAAAGAACTTCTGCTTTCTGTAATTTTTCTATGGCATTCAGTGTGGCTGGCATGTTTGCCCCTTCGGCTACAATTTGGCACCCGTTATCAATAAGTGACGCTGCATCCTCTGCATTCAGCTCATTCTGGGTGGCACAGGGCAGGGCAACATCACATGGCAGGCTCCATATCGATCCGTCGCTATGAAACTCTGCGCTATCCTTTCGATCCGCATACTCTTTAATGCGCCCTCTTTCTACCTCTTTTATCTGCTTTACCAGGTCAATATCAATTCCATTTTCATCCATTACGTAGCCGTCAGAATCTGAGCAGGCGATGACACTTCCGCCAAGCTGATTAATTTTTTCTATGGCGTACGTTGCCACATTTCCTGAACCGGAAACTACAAACGATTTCCCCTCAATTTCTTCACCCGTTTCTTCCAGCATTTCACGTACAAAATATGCAAGCCCGTAACCCGTAGCCTCATTCCTCACAAGAGTTCCGCCCCACTCCGGATCTTTTCCGGTAATCATGCCTGATTCATACTGGTTTGCAATTCGTTTATACTGGCCAAACAGGTATCCAATTTCGCGCGTACCCACACCAATGTCTCCGGCGGGAATATCCCGGTTTTCGCCGAGATGCCTGTACAGCTCCGTCATAAAACTTTGGCAAAACCGCATGATTTCATCGTCAGAGCGGCCTTTCGGATTAAAATCAGCACCGCCTTTGCCTCCGCCTATGGGTTTGCCTGTAAGTGCATTTTTAAAAATCTGCTCGAAACCGAGAAATTTTATGATGCTAAGGTTCACTGTGGGGTGGAACCTTAAACCGCCCTTGTAAGGACCAAGCGCACTGTTAAACTCAACGCGAAATCCACGATTTACATGAACCTCTCCCTGGTCGTCATGCCAGGGAACACGAAATATAATCTGCCGTTCGGGTTCACAAATCCGTTCCAGGATTTTCTTTTCAAACAGTTCCGGTTCTTCATCAGTAACGGGACTGAGAGAACCAAATACTTCACGAACAGCCTGCAGAAATTCATTCTGCCCGGAATTTTTATCTTCTACGGCCTGAATGGCCTTCTGAATAAGTCCGGCAGATATTGGTTCTTTGTCCATTCTGAGGGTTTGTTATTTTTTTGCGTCGATAGAATGCATCACATATGGCAGAGCTTCAAGGCGCTCCCTCTGTATCGGCTTGCCTGTAGCCAGGCAAATACCATATGTTCCTGAGTCAATTCGTTCAAGTGCTGCGTCAATTTTTTTAAGTTTTTCACGCTCTTTTTCAAGAAGTGTGAATGTTGTTTTCTTCATTTGAGCATCTGATGCAACGTCGCCGGGGTGATGATCCGTTCCTGATTTCCTGTCGTCCGAATTGGAGTCGATGGATTCAGCCGAGGATTTTAGCTCTTCTATTTCTTGCTCGGACTCTGTTTTCAGTTCTTGAAGTTTTTCTTTGAAATGGTTCAGTTCATCATCAGACAGATGCGTTCTGTACTTCTTTTTATCTGTTCCCATAATATGTTGTTCTCTTATCCTTATGCTAATTCACAAGTTATAACTTATCTGAATATGTTATGGTTCAGTTTACGGCTGTCTCATGTCGGGGATTACTTGTGTTTTGTCAATTCAGAACTATCGGTAAATGAAAAACCCTCATCAGAAAAAATAATCCTACCCGGCCACTTCTGTATAACCAGTATACAGTT
>JAWLEH010000078.1:12748-16398 GCA_041686215.1 Balneolaceae bacterium
TGTATAACCAGTATACAGTTTGATGTTGGAAAATGGGCATATTTCATTTTTCCATCTCCTCTCATTTCAGTAATGTTCATCAAACCCGAATTTTATTTTTATGTCTGAAAAACTATCGTTGATTGGCACACTGCTTGCGCTATCCGCTTTGATATTTATCTACTCCGTACCACTTGGGTCACTGCCACCTTTGGGGGCTTTCTTTCACCCCGTCACTGGTTTCTGGGCAAATGCAGAAACGCGCGCTGTATCCGGTGAAATTGACCTTTCGGTTCGTGGCGGTTCAGGATCAACCTCTGTTTATTTCGATAACCGGGGTGTACCCCACATCTTCGCTGAATCAGATGAAGAGCTCTATTTTGCCCAGGGGTATATCACCGCCCGTGACCGCCTCTTTCAGATGGAGCTGCAAATCAGGGCGGCAGGAGGAAGGCTCTCGGAGTGGCTCGGGCCCGAACTTGTAGAATACGACCGCAACCAGCGCAGACTTGGAATGGTGTACGGCGCAGAACAGGCGCTTGAAGAGATCCTTCAGAATGATACCACCCGAACAGCTATTGAAGCCTACGCGGACGGCGTAAATGCGTATATCAACACGCTGCGCTACGAAAACTATCCTCTTGAATATAAGATTTTAAATACAAACCCCGCTGAATGGAAACCACTCAACACGGCGCTGCTTTTGAAATATATGACACAGATGCTGGCAGCCCGTTCGGATGATTTTGAGACCAGCAATGCTATGGCCTATTTCGGAGAAGAGTTTGTGGACCAGATGCTGAGCCGCCGTTCCTCTTTTATGGATCCCATCGTTCCGCCCGAAACAAACTGGAATTTTGAGCCCAGCCTCCCATCACCGCCGGATACGCTTTACAGCCCAGCGTATGCCGACCAAATAGAATCATGGAAACCCAACCCTCTAAACGGCAGCAACAATTGGGTTGTAGACGGTTCAAAAACAGCAAGCGGGCACCCAATTCTTTCGAATGATATGCACCTGAACATGAGCTTGCCATCTATTTGGTATGAGGTGCAATTGCATTCACCGGATCAAAACGTATATGGTGTTTCTCTGCAGGGAACTCCCGCCGTAATTGTTGGCTACAATGAGCATATCGCGTGGGGCTCCACAAATACCGGTGCAGACGTGATGGACTGGTACGAAATTACATTCCGCGATGAAGATAAAGATGCGTATCTCCACGACGGGGAGTGGAAGCCGGTCAGCCGCCGAACGGAAACAATCCATATAAAAGGAGAAGAATCGGTGATTGATACGCTTCTTTTTACGCATCACGGACCGATTTACGAACCACATGAACCCACATCCGTTTCAGAAACGATTCAGGCGGATCACGCTCTTCGCTGGATCGGGCACGATCCCTCGAATGAATTTCTCGGTTTCTATAAGCTGAACCGGGCTCAAACGCATTCGCAGTTTAAAGATGCTTTCAGGAGTTACCGGGCCCCGGCGCAAAACATGAATTTCGCTGCGGTTGAAGGTGATATTGCGATCCAAACGGTTGGCTCTTTCCCCATAAAATGGACCCACCAGGGCCGAACAGTCGGGGATGGCTCAGACCCTGCATACGACTGGGGCCCGTTTATTCCGTACGCTGAAAATCCTTTTGCACATAACCCTGAACGAAACTTTCTGAGCGCCGCCAATCAATATCCGGTTTCCGATGACTATCCTTACTACCTTGGAGATTCATTCGCACCTTATGAGCGCGGCCGAAGAATTAATGATTTGCTGCGGGATATGGATGAGATTACCGTTCAGGATTTTGAAGAAATGCTGATGGACAATTTCAGCTATCATGCCTACAACTTATTGCCCGTGTTGCTCGATAATATCAACACAGAAACACTGTCTGATGAACAGCTTGCTTACATCGAACGCCTGGAAAACTGGGGTTTTCACAATGACCCGAACCTGGAGGAGCCCAGCCTGTTTTATTTTTGGTGGCAAAATTTGTACAGGCAAATCTGGAATGATGAATACGACACTGAGTTCCCCATGCGCCGGCCATCACGTGACAATACTCTCGATCTTATTATCAATGACCCGGCTTCAAATTGGTTTGATGATGTACATACAAATAAGCGGGAAACACTCTCAGATATCGTTCTAACATCATTTAAATCGGCCTGGGAACGCCTTGAATCGGAAGGAGAGCCCGGCGACGACTGGCTTTGGGGAAATGTGAGCAGCACATCACTCAGACATACCGGCCAGATACCGGGGTTGGGCGTCCGGGATCTCTTTACCGGTGGGGGAGTTGAGTCTATCAACGCGATTCGGGGAAGCCACGGGCCATCATGGAGAATGATCGTAGAACTTGATCCGGACGGGGTTCGGGGCTATGGTGTATACCCGGGCGGACAAAGTGGTAATCCCGGCTCAAAAACCTATGATGAGTTTATAGAAGCATGGCGAACCGGAGACGTTTATGAACTCAACTTTCTCCGCAGTCAACCTGAAAACTTCAATGATTTCCCTCTCGTTCTTCGGTTTTAAAGAACATCACTCCTTGCTTTTCCAGGCAAGGTAATCGCCCGAATCAATACGGTTCATACCCTCTACACTGCGATTATACAGATAGATCCACGCGGTGATTGATGTTTGGTCTTTAAGGTGTACCATTGCCGACCGCCTTTTGAACAAATGCGGTTCGGGAAATTCAGGTGAACACCCTTCATAACGGTCGAGTCGGCGCAATACCTCGTCAGGGTGGCGATCAATCCTGTACAGATCGCCCGTAACCCGGTTCCCGGAATCAACGGACGGGATCACCCCCGGATACCACTCGATTTCATACAGCTCTCCCCTGTAATACGCTTCACCAAGGTACGTGCCATTCTGCGCCAGTATTTCACTTTCAGGGTGGCCAAACACCCGGCGGAGGGAGCCATAGACAAAAATATGTTGTATCCCTCTTTCGTTTTCAGGCATACGATTTGTTGCTATTCAGCACCGGAAATTTCTCATGTGTCTTGATTCGCTCCACCTGTTTTTTGTGATGGCGGAGATGACGCGCCAGGAAATCAAGCGCCTGCTCCATATTTAACAGTCCCGCCCGCGGATGGCTGAATACGCCCAGTTCAAGCAAATCGGCATCGGTGGTTTCAACAATTGTTTCTATCTCCCGGCGGATAATCTCCCAGTTCTCTTTTAAATCGAAATATTGCGGGGTTCTGCCGGTCGAATCCACAACAGCGGGTGCTTTGTAGCGAAACGGCAGACGTAACGCTGTTTTCAGCAGCAGGTATCGCATCTTTGATTTAAACCCCGGCGCAGGCGGATACTTCTTAGCTGTAAGCTGACGCTTTATATAAATGGCTGACATCTTTTCGGTTGTGACCAGATGGTCGAGCACCTGGAGCAGATTCCAGTGGCCCGGTTCAGGCTGAAACGTAAGCTGCTCTTCGTTAAACAATTCGTATTCATCCAGCACATCCAGCCGCAGGCGCTCCAGTTCTTTCAGTTGTGCCAGATAAGCTGTATCCGATTCACTCATTGTATCATTTGTCATTTGCAGTCGCTTGGTCTTTTCGGTCTGTGGTTACGGGAACTCATCTCATTGAAATTCTACTGTTCTTATCGGTGCGGGCCGCAGAAGTTTCAATTACCGGTTTACATTTTAAAC
>JAWLEH010000205.1:0-3714 GCA_041686215.1 Balneolaceae bacterium
ATGTTTGATCCGCTGGAAGACGATTTTGATGAACTCCCAAATCAATCCGAATACATAGAAATTGCAAATCGCCGAGACCTGGCAATTTCCCTGGAAGGACTCACCTTTCACGGTGAACCGAATGAGCACGGAGAATTTTCACCCATCGAGTTTATAACAACAAGTAGCAGGTGGATTCCGCCCCACGGATATGCCCTGCTCTACCCCGAACCACAGGAAACGACTTTTGAAGATAGCCGTACAGCCCGCTATTTCGAGCTCAGCGCAGACAATGAGCCGCACTCTCTGCAGGCTAAGCGGTCAACACTGAGCCTAACAACCTCCGGCAGAACTCTTTTTATCAGTGACAGCCTTTTTCAGATCATCGACAGCCTTCACTACAACCCCGACTGGCACAACCCTAACCTGATCGACACGAAGGGAATCGCCCTGGAGCGCATTCGTCCCAAAGGAGATACTAACAATGCACAAAACTGGGGTTCAAGCACGGCAATTAAAGGTGGTACTCCGGGGGAGGTTAACTCACTATTTCAGCACCCGGAGATCTCTCCAGAAATGAACCAAATACATATTGAACCCAATCCCTTTTCGCCCGACGGGGACGGTCATGATGACAGATTATTTATCAACTACGCATTTGATGATCCACATTACATGGTACGCACACGGATTTACGACCGGTACGGCAGAAAGGTCCGGACCTTGTCCGATTCAACTCCTTCAGGCTTTGAGGGAACCATAACATGGGACGGGCGGATGGAAAATGGAAATACCTGCCGGGTCGGCATCTATATCATTCATATAGAAGCTTACAACAGCTCTACAGGCAGTAAGAAAGAGTTCAAAGAAACAGCCGTTCTTGCCCGCAAGTTTTAGAAAAAAATCATAACCCAAAATTACACAAGCGAATCTAAAACAGTGTGTAAACGCTCAGAGAGCTTGTTCACAAATGGCTCGTGTTCAGGTTTCATCAGTACACTGCGCAGTACCGTAACGGTGTCGGTGTTGGTCGTGTAATCCGGAAAACAAGCCGAAAATTCATTTGAGTTCACTTTATAGAGGCTCGCGTAGAAACTTTTCCGGGGGGATTCATTCTCACCCGCTCTGAAAAGAGCTTTGCTAAGTTCTGATACGCTGCTTGTACTTTTTTGATCTGGCACGGGAAAGTATCCAAGAATATCCAGGTCAGGGCGGTTCACACATTTAAATTTATCCGAGCGATTCAGCAAATCGTAAAGTGCACCGGCTGCCGTTACAGATGAACGAAGGTATTCCCCCAGTCCCTCACTTGTAAGCGGAAAGAGCTTTAACGTAGCCCAAAACGCCGCAGCTGAAGCTCCCGCACGGGAGCACTCCAGGCTGATTTCACCCAGGTGAAGATCATCTGATGTGAAGTATGTGTAGGGTGAGTCGTGCTTAAAGTGGGTACCCACCCCGGGATCTTTAAACAAAACACTGCCACAACCGTAGGGCTGCAGACCATGCTTATGGGGATCAATTACAACGCTGTCTGCATCTTTCATTCTCTTCCAGTGAGCGGCCGATGGAAGAGTATCTCCAATTATTTTAAAAAAGCCCCCGTAGGCAGCATCTGCATGAACGCGAATACCCCGCTTTTTGAGGTCCGGAAGCAGGTCAGCGAGTGGTTCTACCACACCAAGCCCCGTTGTTCCCAGTGTAACAACAACTGTTCCGATTTCATCGGCGTGATCCACCAGGTAATCCCAGTCGGTTGTTCCGTCCTCACGTGACGGAACTTCCACAAAAGGGACATTTAGTACGTGACACATCCGCCGGTGCGTGTAGTGTGCATTGGCAGATGCCGCGATTTTTTTGCCCGGATGAGTTTCTCTGGCTATGTAAAGAGCTTCAAGATTTGCAACGGTTCCGCCAGACGTAAGATGCCCAAGATATGTGTCGCCATACCCCACCATCTGTGCCAGTTGCCGAACCGTCTCTTTCTCCATTTCTGATGTGGGAGGACCACCATCCAGGGCGTGGTTGTTGGGATTTACCGTCATCGCCAGCGCATAGGCTATCCACGATATCGGGTGCGGAGGTTTTAGCATCTGCCCGGCATACTGCGGGTGGTGAAAAGGATAGTTTCCCTGCAGCCGCTCCTGCAACGACTCAATAATCTCTATGATTTGCGGGGTATCCGCGAAACCCACCAGCTGCTCTTCGCCGTAGCGGGTACGCCAGTCATCGAGTTCGCGAAGAGCTGATTGCAGGATCGGTAGGTACGCCTCGTATCGGTTCAATGGCCCCGGGTTAAATCAAAATAAATGAGATACCGACCGAAAGTGACTGCCGAACCTGTAATTCGTTTGAAAAGTCATCATCGTACACGAAATCCAGGCGCAGTGAGGTATTAATCAGGCTGTTGATTTGCCCCACAAACTCGCTGGAGAAGAATATATCGGTACTGCTCAGTGATTTGTTTACATTAGTGAATGTTTCAACTGATGTGCTCATCAGTATATTGGAGGCAATATTTTGTTGGTAAGATGCCCCCAGATTCACACCGGCCTCGTTCCTGAAATTCTCACCCCCCGGGAGGCCGTAATCGTTGTTTTCAATAACGTTATCATCTGTCACGAAAGTCTGTCGTAAACCCGCACCCGCTTCAAACGTAAAATGTTCACCAGGACTGTAGGCCATACCCACATTCTGGCTGAAGTAGGCCGGGGACAGAAAGTTCGAAATCAGCAGATCCGAGTCATTCGGCCCGGCACTATAATCGTACCCTTTATCAAACTGGGTTCGGAAATTGACATCCCCGTATATGGAAAAATCGCTTGTGTCATCGCCAATGTCATAGACAAACCGGTTTCTGATCGACAGACGGTCATCTGTTTTCCGGGTTCCTTCTCCATCAATACGTGTTTTACCATATCGTGTGTTTATCAAAAACCCATAAGAGAAACGTCCCTCGCGATAGTAGGCCCGGAAAATTGATTTCCCTGAGGCGGCAATATTATTTACTCCTCCCTGCGACCAGTTAGAGTAGGAGGCCTGGGATCCGTTCAGTCCGGCTACCCAGCCGTAATCCCAGCCGGAAAGTGAATCGCTCACTGAAACAGATTCCTGGGCTTTCAGCTGAAACGCGGCCAATAAAAGTATGAATAGGGTAAGGGTCAGTTTTTTAAACATGATGGCTGATAATGTACGTATCTTATTATTGTTTGGTTAAGAAAACACTGTGGGGCTGTCCTTCTTTCAACTGAAACTCAACATGCTCATTGACCTTAGTCGGTATTTTGATACCAACAATACCGGCACCTACGGGAAGCTTTCTGTGACCACGATCTACCACGGCGGCCACTGTTATTGAATCATAGTCTTCAGGTTGCTCAATACTTGTTAGTGCCCGGAACATCGTTGCCCCGGAGTACACCACATCATCAACAATGAGCAACTGACTGTTTTTCATTGGGGGAATATAGGCGGGTTCTCCTGAGTTTACACTCAGCGACTGGAGATTTACAGTACCGCCGCTGTTTTCCGAAATAATGGCGGCAATCCTTTTGGCGACGGCATATCCCCGTGTATTCAGTCCAATCAGGTCAACCGGCTGGCCTTTCGATTTTTCAATCACCTGAAAAGCCATTCGGTTTAAAATGCGATCGAGTCGGCGCTGGTCAAGCAGTATCATTTCCCCGGTTTATCTGTTCAGTTTTACGGCTGCAAAGTTATACATTTTATCACCTATTT